>JBBQOR010000017.1:0-13832 GCA_038331055.1 Burkholderiales bacterium | reverse complement strand
CGGGAAGTCCACCACCCACAGCGGCGCCCAACGCTCCTCGAACAGACCGCGCGCGCGGCCGAAGTCGCTGTGGCCGATCTTCACGCGCAGGGCACCCAGCGCATCGTTGACCACCTTGGCGCGGTCGGCGCCGAAGGACGGGCACGAGGCCTTCATGACCGCCGACCCCGGGCGCTGCGTCGCCAAGGCCTACGACATGGTGCTCAACGGCTGGGAGATCGGCGGCGGCTCGGTGCGCATCCACCGCGCCGACGTGCAGGCCAAGGTCTTCGAGGCGTTGGCCATCACGCCAGAACAGCAGCGGCTGAAGTTCGGCTTCCTGCTCGACGCGCTGCAGTACGGCGCGCCGCCGCACGGCGGGCTGGCCTTCGGCCTGGACCGCATTGCCACGCTGATGACGGGCGCAGAGAGCATCCGCGACGTGATCGCCTTCCCGAAGACGCAGCGCGCGCAGTGCCTGCTGACCGGCGCACCGAGCGAGGTCGACGAGGCGCAACTGCGCGAGTTGCACATCCGGCTGCGCAATCCGAAGTTGGCGGTCTGAGCCGGTGGCGGCGGCTGCCCGGCAAGCCCGCAGCGACGGCAGTCGATGGCTAGAATGGACATTTCGACCATCGGAGTTGCCATGAACGGGCCTGTTAGCGCCGCCGCGAGCGCCACTGCGACCGAAGCCAAGAACCGCTTCGGCCAGTTGCTTGAGCAGGCGCAGACGGCGCCTGTGGTGATCGAGAAGTCCGGCCGCCGCCACAGCGTGCTGATGTCGGCGCGCCAGTACGACGCGCTGGTCGCCGCCGCGCGAGGCGCCGACGCGGCGCCGACAGAGCCGCGCAGCCCCGAAGCCCAGGCCTTCTACGCGCAGTTCAAAGAGTGGGTCGACCTGCAGAACGAACTCGTCGAGAAGCACGGCATCTTCGGCGAGGAATACCGCGTCTGGTGAGGCATCCGTGGCCCAGTTCAACGCCTACGTCAACCCGAATGTCGCCCAGCGCGTGGCCTTTCCGTTCCTGGTCGATCTGCAGAGCAATCAGCTGAGCGCGCACACGACGCGGCTGGTGATGCCGCTGGCGCGGCTCCCCGCGGCGCCAGCAGCGCTGCCGCGCCGGCTGTCAGAGACCGTTGTGGTCGACGGCGAGCCGCTGTACCCCGCTGCACACCTGTGCGCTGCCGTTCCGCAACAGGCGTTGCGTGGCAGCGCGATCGACGTGCGAGCCCAGGCCGACGTCATCCGCGACGCACTCGACGCCGTGATCAGTGGGGTGTGAGCTGCGCATGAACCCGACCGCGTTCGACGGCACGGAAGACACCACACGCATCGACGACCTGCGCATCGCTGCGGTGCGCGCGCTGGTCTCGCCGGCGGTGCTGCTGGAAGAGCTGCCGGTGAGTGCGCCGGTGCAGGCGCTGGTCGAGTCGACACGGCAGGCGATCGGCCGCGTGCTGCATGGCAGCGACGACCGGCTGGTGGCGGTGGTCGGGCCGTGCTCGATCCACGACCATGACGCCGCGCTGGCCTACGCGCACCGGCTGCATGCGCTGGCCGACGAACTCGACGGCGACCTGCTGACCGTGATGCGCGTGTACTTCGAGAAGCCACGCACCACGGTGGGCTGGAAGGGCTACATCAACGACCCGCGGCTGGACGGCAGTTTCCGCATCAACGAGGGTCTGCGCCGTGCGCGCGAGCTGCTGCTGGAGATCAGCGCGCTCGGCCTGCCCGCGGGCACCGAGTTCCTCGACCTGCTGACGCCGCAATACGTGTCCGACCTGATCGCCTGGGGCGCCATCGGTGCGCGCACCACCGAGAGCCAGAGCCACCGCCAGCTGGCCAGCGGGCTGAGCTGCCCGGTCGGCTTCAAGAACGGCACCGACGGCAGCGTGCAGGTGGCCGCCGACGCCGTGCTGGCGGCGGCGCATCCGCACTCCTTCATGGGCATGACCAAGATGGGCGTGGCGGCCATCTTCGAGACCCGCGGCAACGCCGACGGCCACGTCATCCTGCGCGGCGGGCGCAGCCCGAACTACGACGCCGCGCATGTCGAGGCCGCCTGCGTGGCGCTGCGCAAGGCCGGCCTGCGCGAGCAGGTGATGGTCGACTGCTCGCACGCCAACTCGGCCAAGCAGTACCGGCGCCAGATCGACGTGGCGGCCGACCTGGCGGTGCAGATCGCCGGTGGCGAGCGGCGCATCGTGGGCGTGATGGTCGAGA
This sequence comes from Burkholderiales bacterium, assembly GCA_038331055.1. Classification (GTDB taxonomy): domain Bacteria; phylum Pseudomonadota; class Gammaproteobacteria; order Burkholderiales; family Burkholderiaceae_C; genus Rubrivivax. Next base: position 11,626 of record JBBQOR010000017.1, on the reverse strand, counting down.
GCCATCTGCACGAGGGCCGGCAGGAGCTGCTGGCCGGCCAGCCGCTGCGCTCTGGCGTCTCGATCACCGACGCCTGCATCGGCTGGCATGACACCGAGCCCTTGCTGCGCGGCCTGGCGCAGGCGGTGCGGCAGCGGCGTGAGCGCCACTGACCCCGCGGTGGGGGAGCGCGCACCGAAGATCCCGCGCTCGGTGCTGGTCGTCATTCACACCGTGGATGCCGAGGTGCTGCTGATCGAACGCGCCGACAAACCCGGCTTCTGGCAAAGCGTCACCGGCTCGCTCGACTTCGAGAACGAGGCGCCAGAGGCCGCCGCCTGGCGCGAAGTGGCCGAAGAGACCGGCATCCGGGCCGGCAGCCTGTGCGATTGGGCGCAGCAGAACGTCTACGAGATCTTTCCCGTCTGGCGCCACCGCTATGCGCCGGGCGTGACGCACAACACCGAGCATGTGTTCGGCCTGCGGGTGCCGGTGGATACCCCCGTGCGGCTGAACCCGCGCGAGCACCTGCGGTATCTGTGGCTGCCCTGGCGCACCGCGGCCGATCGCTGCTTCTCGCCCAGCAATGCCGAAGCGATCCTGCAGCTGCCGCGCTTCATCGGGCCGCAGGCCGCCGGCTGATGCGCGCGCGGCCCTTCGTGCCCTCGCTGCTGCCGACCGGCGGCGTGCGTGCGCCCGGCGCGCTTCGCGTGGTCACCTACAACATCCACAAGGGTGTGCGTGGCGTCGGGCCGCGCAAGCGGCTGGAGATCCACAACCTGGGCCTGGCCGTGCAGGCGCTCGACGCCGACCTGGTCTTCCTGCAAGAGGTGCGCCTGTTCCACACGGGTGATGCCAGGCGATTCGACCACACGTCCTTCGGCTGGCCGGCGCAGGGGCAGGCCGAGTTTCTGGCGCCGGAAGGCTGGGAGGTGGCCTACCGCACCAATGCCGTCACCCGCCATGGTGAACACGGCAACGCGCTGCTGTCGCGCTGGCCGCTCGGCGACATCGGCCACCACGACGTCAGCGATCACAGCTTCGAGCAGCGCGGCCTGCTGCATGTGCCCGTGCAGTGGCAGGGACAGCGGCTGCACGCGGTGGTGGTGCATCTGGGGCTGGCGCATTCAGGCCGCGTGCGCCAGATCCAGCGGCTGGCGCGCTTCGTCGCCGATCACGTGCCGCCAGCCGAGCCGCTGATCGTTGCCGGCGACTTCAACGACTGGGGTGAACGGCTGGACGAACCGATGCGCGAGATCGGCCTGCGGCGGGCCGCAGCGCCCGACGGCGCGCGCGCGCACCGCCTGACCTTTCCTTCGCTGGCGCCGGTGTTCGCGCTCGATCGCTGCTACTTGCGGGGCCTGCGTTGCCGATCCACGCTGGTGCCCCGCGGAATCGGCTGGGCGCGCATGTCGGATCACCTGCCGCTGGTGGCCGAACTGAGCCTGGGATGAGCCCGACGCCCGCCAGCCCGCTCGAGTGGGCCCGCGCTGGCGTGCCCGAGCCACAGTGGACCGGTGGCAACCGGGTGCGCTTGCTGCAGGGCGGCGCCGAGCTGTTCCCGGCGATGCTCTCGGCGCTCGCGGCGGCGCGCCACGAGATCTGGCTGGCGACCTACATCCTGCACGACGACGGCGCGGCGCAGGAACTGGTTCGGGCGCTGTCCGCCGCGGCGCGCCGAGGCGTCGTGGTCCGTGTGGTGGTCGACGGCTTCGGCTCCATCCAGACGCTGCCGCGCCTGCGCCAATGGTGGGCCGACGTGCCGGTGCAGCTGGAGGTGTTCAGGCCGCTGGAGCGCTGGTGGCAGTGGATGCGGCCCGGGCACCTGCGCCGGCTGCACCAGAAGCTGTGCGTGGTGGACGAGGACCTGGCGTTCGTCAGCGGCATCAACCTGATCGACGACTGCAACGACCTGCAGCACGGCTGGTCGCCGAACCCGCGGCTGGACTTCGCGGTCGAGATCCGCGGCCCGCTGGCCGCAGCGGTGCGCCAGACCGCCAGTGCCGTCTGGGCCCGCGCCCGCCTGGGACACGACTGGCGCCGCGAGGTGGGCCTGCTGGTCAGCGCCGAGCGGCCGGTGCGCGAGGCGCTGGACCTGCTGCGCAACGTCAGTGGCCGCGCCTCGGCGCCGGCCCCCGACCCGCTGCCGCAGCCGGTGCGCGCGGCCTTCATCGTGCGTGACAACCTGGGCCAGCGGCGCGCGATCGAGGGCAGCTATGTCCGGGCCATTCGCATGGCCACCCGGCGGGTCGACATCGCCTGCCCCTACTTCTACCCCGGGCGCGCCTTTCTGCGCACGCTGCGCCATGCGGCGCGGCGCGGCGTTCAGGTGCGCTTGCTGCTGCAAGGCAAGATCGACTTCCGCATCGCCGCGCTGGCCGCGCGCGTGCTCTATGACGAACTGCGCAGCCATGGTGTGCAGATCTACGAGTACACGCCCGCCTTCCTGCACGCCAAGGTGGCGCTGGTGGACGATCACTGGGCCACCGTGGGCAGCTCGAACATCGACCCGATGTCGCTGCTGCTCAATCTCGAGGCCAACGTCGTCGTCGACGACCCGCAGTTCGTCCAGACGCTGGCCGAGCGGCTGGAGACTGCCTTTGCCGCTGCCAGTGTGGTGCAGGAGCCGCCGGCGAACGCCGGCTGGCGGCGCTGGCTGGCGCGTGGGTTCGTCGCCTGGTGCGCCACGCTGTACCTGCGCCTGGCCGGCTTTGCCGGACGCTACTGAGATGCGTGCGCCGGCTGGCCTTGAAGTCGCCTGATGAGCACCGAAGATCTGGTGGTGCTGCGCCCGCAGGGTCTGTATTGCCCGGCCGGCGACTTCTTCATCGACCCCTGGCGGCCAGTGGCGCGTGCCGTCATCACGCATGCCCACGCGGATCACGCGAGGCGCGGCCACGGCGCCTATCTGGCCAGCGCTCGAGGGGCCGGCGTGCTGCGTGCCCGGCTGGGCGAGATCACGCTGCAGACGGCCGAGTGGGGCGAAGCGGTGCATCTGGACGGTGTGCGCGTCAGCCTGCACCCTGCGGGCCATGTGCTGGGCTCGGCGCAGGTGCGCATCGAGCACGGCGGGCAGGTCTGGGTGGTTTCGGGCGACTACTTCGTCAGCGGCAACCACGACCGCAACGCCACCTGTGACGCCTTCGAGCCGCAGCGTTGCGACTGCTTCGTCACCGAGAGCACCTTCGGCCTGCCGATCTACCACTGGCCGGCACAGGCGCAGGTGCTGGCGGAGATCAACGACTGGTGGCGCAGCAACGCCGAGGCCGGCCGGCCGAGCCTGCTTCTGGGCTACAGCTTCGGCAAGGCGCAGCGGCTGCTGGCCGGGGCCGACGCGTCGATCGGCCCGATCGTCGTGCACGGCGCGGTCGAGCCGCTGAATCGTGCCTATCGCGAGGCGGGTGTCGCGCTGCCCGCCACGCTGCTGCTCGAGGCGCTGGACGACAAGGCGGCGTTGCGGCGCGCGCTGGTGGTGGCCCCGCCCGCGGTGCACGGCAGCGCCTGGGCGCGGCGGCTGGGCGAGTTCTCCGATGCCTTCGCCAGCGGCTGGATGCAGTTGCGCGGCGCGCGCCGCCGCCAGGGCGTGGACCGCGGCTTCGTGCTCAGCGACCACGCCGACTGGCCCGGCCTGCAGCGTGCCATCGCCGCCACCGGCGCCGAGCGGGTGATCGTCACTCACGGCTACGAAGCGGTGATGGTGCGCTGGCTGCAGCAGCAGGGCCTGCAGGCGGGCAGCTTCCGCACCGAGTTCGGCAGCGCCGATGACGCCGATGTGCTGCCCCTGCCGCCTGCGCCGGTGAGCCTGCCGGCCGCCGGCTGAACGTCGACTGAACTTCGGCGACCTTCAGCGCAGCGGCAGCCGGATGCTGCGGGTGCCCGGGTCGGGCTGTGCGTCGTCGAAGACGAAGCCGAGGTCGTGTGCCAGTTCGAGCATGCGCAGGTTCTCGCGCAGCACGGTCGCCACCAGCCGCTGCGTGCCGCGGCCACGCTGGTAGTCGATCATCTTGCGCAGCAGCCGCTCGCCCAGCCCGCCGCCCTTCAAGTCGCTGCGCACGACGATGCCGAACTCGGCCTCGATGTTGTCGGGGTCGGCGGTGGCCCGCACCACGCCGAGCGTCTCTTCCTTGCCCTGGGCGTCGTGCGCGGTGGCGACGAACGCCATCTCGCGCTCGTAGTCAATCTGCGTCAGCCGCGCCAGCTCGCTGCGTTCGATGGATCGCCGGCTGTAGAAGATGCGCATGCGGATGTCCACCGGGTCGAGCCGCTCGAGGAACGTGCGGTGCTGCTGTTCGTCCTCCGGGCGGATCGGGCGCAGCGTGACCGGGCGCCCCTGCCAGTCGATGCTCTCGCTCAGCTCGGCCGGGTAGGGCCGGATGGCGAAGTGCGCGGCGCCGCCGGGGCCGCTGGCGTTGACCCGCACGCGCGCGTCCAGTGCGATGACGCCCGCGGCGTCGGCCAGCAACGGGTTGATGTCGAGCTCGGCGATGCGCGGCTCGCCGGCCACCAGTTGCGAGACGGCGACCAGCACCGTCTGCAGCGCCAGCGCGTCGGCCGCGGGCACGTCACGCCAGCCGGCCAGCAGCCGCGCCACGCGCGTGCGGGCGATCAGCGCCTGCGCCAGCGGGCCGTTCAGCGGCGGCAGCGCCAGCGCGCGGTCGGCCAGCACCTCGACCGCGGTGCCGCCCTGGCCGAACAGGATCACCGGGCCGAACAGCGGGTCGATGCTGGCGCCGACGATCAGCTCCAGCGCGCGTGGTCTGCGCACCATCGCCTGCACCGTGTAGCCCTCGATCAGCGCATCGGGCCGGCTCTGCGCCAGCCGCCGCTCGATCGCCGCCACGGCGGCGCGCAGCGCGGCCTCGCTGTCCAGGTTGAGCGCGACGCCGCCGACATCGCTCTTGTGGCTGATCTGCGGCGACAGCAGCTTGATCACCACCGGCCAGCCGATCTGCAGCGCGGCGGCCAGCGCCGCATCGGCGTTCGGCGCGACCACGCTCGTCGCGACGACCGGGATGCCGCAGGCGGCGAGCACCGCCTTCGCCTCCGGCTCGCTCAGCGTCTGCCGGCCGGCCGCCAGCGCGGCGTCGATGAGGGCGGCCACGCGGGCGAAGTCGGGTGCGGCGGCGACCACTGCCGTCGGCGCCTCCAGCAGTTGCTGCTGGTTGCGCCGGTAGGTCACCAGCATGCCGAAGGCACGCACCGCGTCCTCGGGCGTGTCGTAGGTGGGGATGCCGTGGCTGCGGAAGGTCTGCCGTGCCTGCGCCACCGCACGATCACCCAACCAGCAGCCGAGCAGCCGGCCGGGCGACTTGGCGGCCAGCGGCAGCAGCGCCTGGGCGATGGCTGCGCTGGGCACGATGGCGGTCGGCGCGTGCATGAAGAGCAGGGTGCCGCTGGCAGGGTCCTGCAGCAGCGCGTCGAGTGTTTGCACGTAGCGCTCGATCGGCGCGTCGCCGATCAGGTCGACCGGGTTGCCGTGCGACCAGTTCGGCGGCAGCGCGGCATCCAGCAAGGCGCGCGTGCGATCGCCCAGCGGCGCCAGCGCCAGCCCGGCCGCGGCGGCGGCGTCGGCCGCCAGCACACCGGCGCCGCCGCCGTTGGTGACCAGCGTCAGCCGTTCGGCCAGCGCGGCGTCCAGCGCCGCGGGCAGGGCGCGGATCTGCGACAGCGTCTCGGCGGCGATGAACAGGTCCTGCAGCGAATCGACGCGCAGCATGCCGGCGCGGCGGATGGCGGCATCGAAGACCAGGTCCGAGGCTGCCAGCGCCCCGGTGTGCGAGGCCGCCGCCGCCTGCCCTGCCGCGCTGCGCCCGGCCTTGACCACCAGCACCGGCTTGTTGCGCGCCGCAGCGCGCGCGGCCGACATGAATTTGCGCGGCGACTCGACCGACTCGATGTAGAGCAGGATGGCCCGTGTGCGCGGGTCGCTGGCCAGTGCGTCCAGCATGTCGCCGAAGTCGACGTCCGCATGCTCGCCGAGCGAGATGAACTGCGAGAAGCCGATACCGCGCGCCTGCGCCCAGTCGAGCATCGCCGTCACCAGCGCCCCGCTCTGCGAGACGAAGGCGAGCGAGCCGCGCTGCGCGCCGATGTGCGCGAAGCTGGCGTTCAGCCCGATGTGCGGCGCCAGCAGGCCGATGCAATTGGGCCCGAGGATGCGCAGCAGAGCCGGCCGCGCCGCGTCGAGCATCGCCTGGCGCTGGGCCGCGTCGAGCCCGGCCGTCATCACGATCGCCGCGTGCGTGCCGGCGGCGGCCAGCGCGGCGACGAGCCCGGGCACGCTGGCCGGCGGGGTGCAGATCAGCGCCAGTTCGGGCACCTCGGGCAGCGTGGCCAGGCTGGCATAGGCGCGCTGCCCGCCGAGGGCCGGCTGTTTCGGATTGACCGCGTACAGGCGGCCCTCGAAGCCACCCTCGCACAGGTTGCGCCAGACGGTCGCGCCGACGCTGCCCGGGCGCGCCGAGGCGCCGAACAGCGCCACCGAAGCGGGTTCCAGCAGCGAATCCAGGTTGCGGATGCTCATGACGCGCATGTTGCCCCAGCGCCTGTGACAGGGCGGGGTGCAGGTGCATCCGGGCTTGACGCAGGGCAAGCGCGGCCGATACGTCGGCGGCTTGCACTGCGAGGATTGGCGGCCCGACTGCGGTAGCCTCGCCCTGGTTCAGACGCCCGCCCAGGAGCCCGCCATGAAGATCATGTTGCCCGTCGATGGATCGGCCGCCGCGCTGGCGGCCGTGCAGCACGCGCTGGTGCTGCGCCGCACTGGCCTGGCCGCCACCTATGTGCTGGCCAACGTGCAGGAGCCGCCCTCGCTGTACGAGGCGGTGTTGACGCACGACGCCGATCAGCTGCACGCGCTGCGCGCCGCCGCCGGCGCCGACCTGATTGCCACCGCCGAAGCGTTGCTGCAGGGCGCTGGCGCCGAGTGGGAGACCGAGGTCGCCGGCGGCGAGCCGGCCACGCTGCTGGTCGAGCTGCTCGAGAACTACCGCTGCGATGCGGTGGTGATGGGCGCCCGCGGCATGGGCGCCGAGGCAGGCGACGGCGGGCTGGGCTCGGTGGCCGAAGCGCTGCTGCGCCACAGCCCGGTGCCGGTGACGGTGGTGCGCGCCGCCGAGGCCCCTGCGACCCTTTGAGTCCCTTTGAACGACCGGCGCATCACCCATGGCCCGACTGCACGCTGAAGAGATCGAACGCTACCGCCGCGAAGGTTGGGTGGTGCCGCAGTGGCGGCTGCCCACCGAGCGGGCTGAGGCGCTGCGCGACGCGCTGGACGAACTGATCCGGCGCAACCCGGGCGTGCGGCCGGAAAAGCTGGTCTCGGCGCACATCGACCGCGGCGGCCGCGACAACGGCGAGGGCGTGCGCGGCGTGGCCGACTTCCTGGCGCTGGCGCGTGACCCCGAGATCATCGAACTGGTCAGCGGCCTCTTGGGCCGCGACCTGATCCTGTGGGGCGCGCATGTGTTCTGCAAGCCGGCCGGCGATGGCTACGAGACGCCCTGGCACCAGGACGGCCACTACTGGCCGATCCGCCCGCTGGCCAACTGCACCGTGTGGGTGGCGCTGGAGCCCAGCACGCGTGCCAATGGCTGCCTGCGCGTGATCCCCGGCTCGCACGCAGCGCAGCAACTGCACGAGCACCTGCACGAGGACCGCAGCGACCTGACGCTGCAGCAGCGGCTGGCGGCCGGTGCCTTCGACGAGACAGCGGCGGTGGACATCGAACTGCAGCCCGGCCAGATGAGCCTGCACGACGTCTACATGATCCACGGCGCCGCGGCCAATACCAGCGCGCAGCGCCGCACCGGCGTGGCACTGCGCTACATGCCGGCCACCTCGCACTTCGACCGCGGTCTGCGGCCGGTGGACGGCAAGAGCGGTGTGGCCGTCAACTTCGCGCAGCGCCCGCTCTGGCTGGTCAGCGGGGTGGATGCCTGCGGGCTGAACGATTTCTCGGTCGGGCACGACTGAGCGTGTCGGGCCTTCAACGTCGAAGTCAGCGCCGCAGCACCTCCAGCCACTCGCGCTGCGCCGGGCTGAGCGCGCTGTCGGGCGTGAGCAGCGCGCCGCTGAGGGCATGGCGGATCGCAGGCTCGGCCTCGGGCAGGGGCTGCGCCAGCAGGTGGTCGAGCACGGCGCGGCCCTTGACCAGCGTCTGCGCGTACAGCGCCATGATCGACTCGACGCTGGCGTGGCGCGCCGGGTCTTCCATCCAGCAGTCGTAGTCGGTGACGATGCCCACGGTGGCGTAGGCCATTTGCGCCTCGCGCGCCAGAAAGGCCTCGGGCACGTTGGTCATGCCGACGATGTGGCAGCCGGCCGAGCGCATGAAGTGGCTCTCGGCGCGTGTGCCCAGGCGCGGGCCTTCGACGCAGGCGTAGGTCAGCCCGCGGTGCAGCGAAACGGACAGCGCCTGGGCCGCGGCCGCGCAGGCATCCACCAGCGCGGCGCTCACCGGGTTGGCGGTGGAGATGTGCGCGGCCACGCCGCCGCCGAAGAAGCTGCGCTCGCGGCTGCCGCGGGTCCAGTCGAAGTACTGCTCGGGCATCGCCAGGTGGCCGGGCTCGACGGCCTCGGCCAGGCTGCCGACGGCCGAGAAGCCGAGCACCATCGTGGCACCCGCCTGCTTCAGCGCGAACAGGTTGGCGCGGTAGTTCACCTCGTGCGGCAGCAACCGGTGGCCGGCGCCATGGCGGGCCAGGAAGAGCAGCGGCGTGGCGCCGACCCGGCCGTGCACGATCTGCCCTGACGGACGGCCGAAGGGCGTATCGACGTCGAGCGTCTGCTCGATCTCCATGCCGGCCAGTTCGTACAGGCCGGTGCCGCCGATGATCGCAAGCATGGGGAATCCTTTGCGCCGGGTCGAAGTGAGCAGGCGCGCATCGTATGCGCCGCAGGCCCCATCATCGCCACGATGGACGACGACCGTTACCAACCGCTGAACCGGCGCCTGCGTGTGCTGGTCCTGGTGCTGGGCGTGGGCATGGGCCTGCTCGTGATGTGGTCGGTGCTCGAACGCCCCGGCGCGCCGCCGATAACTCGTGCGGCCGCCCCGGCGCCGTCAAAGCCCTGTGGCGACGGGGCCGGCGTCAATTGCGTCGGCGGCCTGGCGCCGGTGTTCATGGTGCCGGCGGCGTCGGCCCCGGCGCGTCCGCCTTCGCGCTGAAGCCGGCGACGAAGGCGCGGTCGATGCGGTCCTTCCAGCGCATCGCCCAGCGGCCCTGCAGCGCCAGCGGCCCCCAGGCCGCGATGGCCCGGCCGTCTGCAGTGTTCAACAGCGCCAGCGTACGTGGCGGCGGCTCCCAGACGCGCGTATTGCCGTGGCCGCAGGCGGCGCGCAGGTTGTGCAGCAACACCGGGCCCATGCGCACGGCCAGCACGCCGGACTTGGGCTGCGCCGGGGTCCACTGCGCGCAGTCGCCCGCCGCGTGCACCCGCGGGTGCGAGACCGACCGCAGCCTGTCGTCGACCTGAACGAAGCCGCCATCGCCCGCCGCCAGCCCGGCCTCGCGTGGCCAGGCATGCGCCTGTGCGCCGGTGGCCCACAACAGCAGGTCGCTGTCGGCGGCATCGGCGCTGTGCCAGTCGGTGTTCGTCTGCACCTCGGCGCCGGCACGCCGCAGCGCGGCCAGCGCGGCGCGTGCCGCGCCGGGGGCCAGACCGGGCAGCAGCCGCGCGCTGCGCGCCAGCAGCCGCGGCTGCAGCGGCCGTTGCGGCAGCAGCGCACGCAGCCGCGCGCACACCGCCAGCAGCGACTCCACCCCGGCGGCGCCGCCGCCGACGGCCGTGATGCGCAGAGGCAGGTTGGCTGCGGCGCCGCGGGCCTCGTCGGCCAGTTCCGCCAGCAGCGCGGTCCAGCGCTGTTGCAGATCAGCCAGCGGGCGCAGCGCCAGCACACGCGGCCCGCTCAGCGCCGGCGGTCGCAGCGTGGAGCCGATGTTCAGCGACAGCTGATCCCAGCCCAGCACGGCCCCGCTGCGCAGGTGCAACTGGCGCTGCGCGGTATCCAGCCGCAGCACCTCGTCGACGATCAGTCGCGCGCCGGCCGCGCGCGCCAGCGGGGCGAAGTCGATGCACAGCGCGTCGAAGTCCAGCGTGCCGCCCAGCCATGCCGGCACCATGCCCGAGTAGGGTGCCAGCGGCTGCGGCGAGACGATGGTCAACTCCACGCCCGCCAGCGGTTGATCGGCCCAGCCGCGCAGCACCAGCGCATGCGCGTGGCCGGCGCCCACCAGCACCAGCCGCGTCATGTGCGGGTTGCCGGGGGTCGCAAAGTCAGCAGCGTTGCCCACAGCGCCCGCGTGGCCCGTCGTCCCGCCGCGTAGCGCGGGGCGTTCATCGCGGGCCGTCCGGCCCCGTCTGGACGGATGAGGTCTTGCGGCCACCCGCGGCCAGCAACAGCGGCCACAGCCACAAACTGGCCAGCCACAGCAGCAGGCGCTGCGCCGACAGTGCGCGCGTCTCGTGCCGCGCCACCTTGGTGAACAGCACCACGGCGCCCGCCACCACGTACACCAGCAGCGCGAGGTAGATGCCCAGGCGCAGCCCGTAGCTGTCACCGAACAGGTCGCCGATGAAGGCGCCGGCGAACGCCGCCAGGATCACCGAGGCCAGCAGAGAAAGGGCGACGCCGGCCAGCGAATGGCGCAGTTTCCACAAGGGGTCTTCTTCGTACATGGGGGCGGGTTCGCTGGGTGTTCAGGGGCTGTTCAATGGCTGTCCAGTCGGGCCGCGGCATCATCGGCGCATGCGCGACTTCGCCAGCTTGTACCAGCAACTGGATGCCAGCACCGCCACCGGCGACAAGGTGGCGGCCCTGCGCCGATGGTTCGACCATGCGCGCGCGGCAGACGCCGCCTGGGCGCTGTACTTCCTGGCCGGCGGCAAACCGCGCCAGGTGGTGCCCACCGCCTTGCTGCGGCAGACCGCCTGCCGGCTGGCCGGCATCGACGACTGGCTGTTCGAGGAGTGCTACCAGGCGGTGGGCGACCGGGCCGAGACCATCGCCCACGTGCTGCCGCCGGCCACCCGCGCCAGCGACGACGGCCTGGCGTTCTGGGTCGAGCAGCGGCTGCTGCCGTTGCGCGGTCTGCCGGCGCAAGACCAGACCGAGCGGCTGGAAGCAGCCTTCGGCGAACTCGATGCCGCAGGGCGCTTCCTGCTCGTCAAGCTGATCGGTGGCGGTTTCCGCGTCGGGGTGAGCAAGCTGCTGGTGCAGCGCGCGCTGGCCGAGCACGCCGGGCTGGACGTCAAGCTGGTGGCCCAGCGCATGATGGGCTTCACCGAGGCGCGCGCCACGCCCAGTGCAAGCCGGTTCGAGGCCCTGCGCGCGCCGGCCGATGCCGCGGCGCCGGCCTCCGGGCAGCCTTACCCGTTCTTCCTCGCCCACGCGCTGCAGCGGCCGTTGGCCGAGTTCGACGGCGTACTCGGGCCGAGCGACGACTGGCTGGTGGAGTGGAAGTTCGACGGCATCCGCGCGCAAGTCGTCAAGCTCGCGGGCCATGTATGGATCTGGTCGCGCGGCGAGGAACTCGTCAGCGACCGATTCCCCGAAGTGCAGTCCGCCGCCGGCGCTTTGCCCGACGGCTGCATCCTCGATGGCGAACTGCTCGCCTGGCCGCCCGGACAAGACCAGCCCGCCCCC
>JBBQOR010000016.1:0-13975 GCA_038331055.1 Burkholderiales bacterium | reverse complement strand
GACACCGGGCAGGGCCGACAGCAGCATCACGGCCGTCATCAAGGTCATCAACAGCAGGAGCCGGCGGTCGCCCATCAGCCGCCTGCCCGTCGCAGGGGTGCGCACGAAGGCAGCGGCCAGCCCGATCAGCAGCAGCATGTCGTACTCGTCGACCAGCGTGCGCCCGCTCCAGTGCGCCAGGTCGAGCAGCGGCAACCCGGCGCCGACCAGCGCAAAGACCAGCACCGGCCGCCACCAGACCAGCGCGAGCGCGGCCACCAGCATCGCGCCAAGCGCCAGCGGGGCGACCGGGAAGCCACTGACCCAACCGGCCGTGAGCGCCGCAGCCGCCGCCAGGGCGCCATGAGCCGGACGCAGAAACGGCGGCGCCACCGGGCCGGCAAGCGCCACCGAATCGGCTACCGACCCCTGCGAGGCTGCCAGCAGCTTGCCGACCAGCCAAGCGGCGGCCGCGGCAATCAGCACGTTCGTCGGGTCTGGGCGCAGTGCCAGCGGGAACAGCTTGCCGAGTTCGATCAGGGTCGCGACGAGCGCGGCAGCGAACGCGCCTTGCCCCGCCGTCCAGCGCCTCGCCCAGCCGAGCACGCCCACCGGCGCATAGGCCAGCGCCACCGCGCTCAGGCTGAACACGGCCACCGACTCGGGCAGGTAGTAGTGGTAGAAAAAGGGCACGAAGCGGATCTCGCCGCCGCTGACGCGCGCCCAGGCCTGGGCCGGGGTGCGCCAGTCACTGGCAAACCAGCCCGACAGCGCCGCCAGCAGCACGGCCAGCAAGGCCAGCGCGGGCCAGGTCCAGGGCGCGAGAGCCGTGCGCAAGCCTTCGGCAGACAGGCCACGCCCCCGCTGCCAGGCCCACACGCCGACCACCACCCCCAGTGCGCGGGTCAGCGCCGACACCCCCTGGCTGACGCCGGAGAAGAGGAAGAACTGCGCCAGTTCGAGCGTCAGGCCGAAGGCCGCACCGAGCGCCAGCGCGGCCGGCCAAGGCGCGCTATGACCCGCGGCGGCGCGGCGCCGCGCCCACAACCAGCCCAGTGGCGCCAGGGTCAGCGCCTCGGCTACCAGCCTCGCGACGCGGCGCAGCGCCGCCTCCTGATGGCCCGCCGGGGCCAGCAGCCAACCCCAGGACGCGCTGGCCTGCTTGCTTGCCAGTTCCTGCATGGACAGCACGAGGTCGTACGGGAACATCGCCCAGGCTGCGTAGGCCAGCCCAAACAGGGCTGGCGCCGCCGCGAGCGGCAGTCTCATGCGACCTGCCGCGGCCGCCAGCAGACCGTGCGAGCCAGCCGTCCAGCGCAGCCCGATCAAGGCCCCGATCGCGCTGCCCAATGCCTCGGCCAGCAGGTCGTTCAGCGATACCGTCCGCGGTGGAAAGTACAGCTGCGTGAACTCCACCGACACCGCCAGCGCACAGCCGAAGACCAGCGCCAGCACAGCCGCGACCAGCCGCCGCGCCAGCGAGGCGGACCGGCCAGCCCACCAGAGCACCGACAGCCAGCCCAAAGGCACATACAGCACCGCGTTGGAGATCCAGTCGGCGCGCCTTTCGGCGTCCAGCTGAAGCCAGGGCGTGCGCGCGAAGGCGGCCAGGGCCTCTGCCCAGGGCAGCGGCGTGTAGGCCAGCGGTACCAGGCTGCCGTAGACGATGAACAGCGCCCACAGCGCCCAGGCCGTGCCCACGGACGACCGGCCGGCGGGCAGTCCAGACGACTGCGGCACCGGGTGCGCAGCAGGCATCACGGCGCCCGCCGCGCGTCGGGCCTCAACGCGGCGCCGCGACCGCCGCGCGACCGATAGCCCGGTAGTCGATGCCGAGCGCGCGCATCAGCGCCGGCTCATACAGGTTGCGCCCGTCGAAGACCAGGGGCCGTTTCAGCGCCGCCTTGATGCCGTCGAAGTCCGGCGTGCGGAACTCCTTCCACTCGGTGACGATGACCAGCGCGTCGGCCCCCTCGAGCGCCGCCGCCTGGCTGTCGGCAAAGCGCAGCCCGGGCGTACCCTGCAGCACGCGGGTGGCCTCTTCGGCGGCCACCGGGTCATAGGCCTGGATCGCCGCGCCGCGCCGCGACAGCTCGGCGATGATCACGCGGCTGGGTGCCTCGCGCATGTCGTCGGTGTTGGGCTTGAAGGACAGACCCCAGAGCGCCAGCGTGCGGCCGGAGAGGTCCTCGCCGAACTCGGCCACGATCTTGTCCACCAGCACCAGCTTCTGGCGGTCGTTGACGTCTTCCACCGCCTGCAGCAACTCGAGCGTGATGCCGTTCTGCCGCCCGGTCTGGATCAGCGCCTTCACGTCCTTCGGGAAACAGCTTCCGCCGTAGCCGGTGCCCGGGTAGAGGAAGTGGGTGCCGATGCGCGGGTCGCTGCCGATGCCGCGGCGCACCATCTCGATGTCGGCGCCCACGCGCTCGGCAAGACGCGCCAGCTCGTTCATGAAGCTGATGCGCGTGGCCAGCATGGCGTTGGCGGCGTACTTGGTGAACTCGGCGCTCTTCACGTCCATCACCTGCAGGCGGTCGTGGTTGCGCATGAAGGGCGTGTACAGCGCGCGCATCAGCAGAATCGCGCGCTCGTCGTCGGCACCGACGACGATGCGGTCGGGCCGCATGCAGTCTTCGACCGCGGCGCCTTCCTTCAGGAACTCGGGGTTCGAGACCACGGCGAAATCGATCGCGACATCGCGCGCGGCCAGCGCCGCCGACACCGCGGCCCGCACCTTATCGGCGGTGCCCACCGGCACCGTGCTCTTGTCGACGATGACCTTGTAATCGGTCATGTAGCGGCCGATGTTGGTGGCCGCCGCCACCACGTACAGCAGGTCGGCCGAGCCGTCCTCGTCTGGCGGCGTGCCCACGCCGATGAACTGCAGCGTGCCATGCGCCGCGGCGGCCGGGATGTCGGTGGTGAACTGCAGCCGGCCGGCGGCCACGTTGCGCTTGACGATCTGCTCCAGCCCAGGCTCGTGGATCGGGATGCCGCCTTCGTTGAGGATGCGGATCTTGCGCTCGTCCACATCCAGGCAGACGACATGGTTGCCCATCTCGGCCAGGCAGGCGCCGGTGACCAGACCGACATAGCCGGTGCCGACGACAGTGACTTTCATGCGGGACGCTCCGGTGGCGGCAGCCCATCGATGCCGCGTGAATCAGACAAGAAAAAGCTCGCCTGCGAGTCTACGGTGGCAACCGGCCGACGATGCTCGGCTGCCAGCGAAGCAGCGGCCGGGGCACGTGAAGGATTGGACTGCGCCGCCGTCGGCCGGGGTTCGATAATCGGCCGTGGCAATCGACCGGAGGCCGCCGATGAGCTCCCTGACCTGGTCCGACGTGATGTCCAACCCGTACCTGAAGGACCTGCCCTTCAAGATCGAGCTGAACAAGTGGGGACGGATCGAGATGAGCCCGGCCAGCAACCGGCATGGGCTGGTGCAGGTCGAAGTCGCCAATCAGTTGGGGCAGCGCCCGGCCGGCAGGGTGCTGGTGGAATGCAGCATCCAGACTGTCGACGGCGTCCGCGTGGCTGACGTGGCCTGGATTTCTGACGCCCGGCTGGCCGAGTTCGGCGACGCGACCCCCTACCCGCGCGCACCGGAGATCTGCGTCGAGGTGATGTCGGCCAGCAACACCTGGGCCGAGATGCACTTCAAGGCCGGCCTGTACCTGCAGGCCGGCGCCGAGGAGGTCTGGGTGGTGAGCCTGGACGGTCAGCGCACGACCATCAAGGCCTGAATCCGCGGCGCCGGCCGCAGCGGCCCGTGGACCGTCACACCAGCACTTCGACCACGGCCGGGTGTCCGAGGAAGGGCTGCGGGCTGCTGCTCGCCCCGTACGCGCCGGACTGGAACACGACCACCAGGTCGCCCACCTGCGCGACGGGCAGGCTCATGCGGTCGGCCAGCAGATCCAGCGGCGTGCACAGCGGGCCGACCACCGACGACACCTCGAGCGCGGCGCTGTCGGTGCGGTTGCCGATCGTCACCGGGTAGTTCTTGCGCACCACCTGGCCGAAGTTGCCCGAGGCGGCCAGATGGTGGTGCAAGCCGCCGTCGCAGACCAGGTACACCTGCCCGCGAGAGAGCTTGCGGTCGACGACGCGGGTGACGTAGACGCCGGCCTCGCCGACGAAGTAGCGGCCGAGCTCGATGACGAAGGCCGCCTCGGGCAGCTCGCTGCGTGCGCGCCGCTGCAGCTCGGTGAGGTTGGCGCCGATGGGCGCCAGATCCATCCGCTGCTCGCCGGGGAAGTAGGGGATGCCGAAGCCGCCGCCCAGGTTCAAAAAACGCACCGGCAACGGCGCGTGCTCGGCCAGCCGCACGGCGAGATCGAAGGACTTGCGCTGCGCCTCGCAGATCGACTCGGCCTTCAGGTTCTGCGAGCCGGCGAAGAGGTAGAAGCCCTCGAAGGCCAGCCCGAGCCGGCCCACCTCGGCCAGCACGCCGGGCATCTGGTCGACATCGATGCCGAACTGCTTCGGCCCACCGCCCATCTTCATGCCCGAGCCCTTGAGCTCGAAGTCGGGGTTGACGCGGACCGCCACGCGCGCCGGCAGCCCGAGCGCCTGCGACGCAGCGGCCAATACCGGCAGTTCACGTGCGGACTCGACGTTGACCAGCACGCGCGACGCGACCGACTGCCACAGCTCGGGGTCACGCTTGCCCGGGCCGGCGAAGCTGACCTCGGCCGGGTGCGCGCCCGCGTCCAGTGCCACCCTCAGCTCGCCGCCGGAGGCCACATCGATGCCGTCCACCATGCCGGCCATGAACTGCACCAGCGCCGGCATCGGGTTGGCCTTCATCGCGTAATGCAGCTTGATGCCGGCCGGCAGCGCCGCGCGCAACTCGGCCACGCGCGCGCGCAGCAGGCCGCGGTCATAGGCGTAGAAGGGCGTCTGGCCGACGCGGGCGGCGAGCGTCGACAGCTTCTCGCCGCCGACGACCAACTCGCCGTCGCGGGTGGCGAACTGGCTCATCGGGGCGTGGACGGGCATCGGGCGATCGGCGAGGTTCATGCGGTTCAGCTCTGGCGCTCGACCCACTGCGTGGCGAGCAGCTTGCGGTCGATCTTTCCGTTGGGGTTGCGTGGCAGCGGGCCGGGCATCGTATCGATTCCGGCAGGCACCATGTAGGCCGGCATGTGCAGCCGGCACTGGACCAGCAGCGCGCCCACATCGACGGCGGCGCTGCCGTCGGGCGCCGTCGCGATGACGCGGATCGCCTGGCCCAGGCTGGGGTGATCGACGCCGAAGGCGACGCATTCGCCGACCAGCTTCGACGCATAGAGCACCTCTTCCACCTCGGTCGGGCTGACGCGGTAGCCGGAGGTCTTCATCATCTCGTCGCGGCGGCCGATGAAGTAGAGGAAGCCCTCGGCGTCCTTGCGCACGTTGTCGCCGGAGAAGACCGCAATCTCGGGCAGCATCAGCCCCGCCTCGCGGCCGCCCACGCCCGCCGGCAGCGGCTTGTAGCGCTCGGCCGTCTTCTCTGCATCGCCCCAAAAGCCCTGGCCGACCAGCGCGCCGCGGTGCACCAGTTCGCCCGGCTCGTCAGGGCCGCACTCGGTGCCGTCCTCGCGCAGCACCAGGATCTCGGCGTTGGGGATCGCCTTGCCGATCGAATCAGGGCGGCGGTCGACCTCTTCGGGCGGCAGGTAGGTGCTGCGGAAGGCCTCGGTCAGGCCGTACATCAGGAAGGGCTTGGCCTTGGGCACGCGGGCGCGCAGGGCGTTCAGCGTCTCACGCGGCATGCGCCCGCCGGTGTTGGCGAAGTAGCGAAGATGCTCGCCGATGGCCGCCGGCCACTCGAGCTGAGTCAACTGGATGTACAGCGGCGGCACGGCGGTGATCCCGGTGACGCGCTCTCGTTCCATCGCCTTCAGCACGTCGCGCGGCATCAGGTAGTTGAGCAACACGACCTTGGCGCCAGCGTGGAAGGCCGTGGTGAGCTGGCTGAAGCCGGCGTCGAAACTCAGCGGCAGCGCGGCCAGCAAGGTGTCCTGCGGGCCGTTCTCGAGGTAGGACGCGACGCTCTTGGCGCCAGCCACCATGTTGCGATGGCTCAAAACCACGCCCTTCGGCCGGCCGGTGGAGCCGCTGGTGTAGAG
Source organism: Burkholderiales bacterium (assembly GCA_038331055.1). Classification (GTDB taxonomy): domain Bacteria; phylum Pseudomonadota; class Gammaproteobacteria; order Burkholderiales; family Burkholderiaceae_C; genus Rubrivivax. The sequence goes on along the minus strand of JBBQOR010000016.1, from coordinate 7,877 downwards.
GATGGCAGCGATGTCGGTGTCGATGACGCGGTGGCCTGGGCGCGGCGGAGCGTCGAGCAGCGCGGCCCAGGCATGCACGGCGATGCCCGGCGGCATCGACAGCGGCTCGGCGGGCATCTCGGTCAGCACGACGTGGCGCAGCGACGGGCAGGCGGGCAGCTCGGGCAGCAGCAGCGCCAGGCGCTCGGGCGAGGTGACGAGGATGCGCACATCGCAATCGCGCGCGATGTAGGCCACCTGCTCGGGCTTGAGCAGCGGGTTCATCGGCACGAAGACGCCCCCGGCGGCGGTGGCGCCGAAGCTGGCGACCACGGTCTCGATGCGCTTTTCGAGGTAGATGCCGATGCGGGCGGTGCGGGCCAGGCCCAGGTGAAGCGCGGCGCAGGCGAAGAGCGACACCTGCTCGACCAATCCGGCAAACGACAAGACTTGCGCGGAAGACTGCAGCGCGATCGCGCTTCCTGCACGCGCGGCAGATTCCGATGCAAGATCAGCGAGGAGATGAGAGTTCAAGGGATTGGGTGGGGCCGAAAACGCCAGGCGTGCCGCGTCGATGGATTGGTGCCGCTAGAGATGGTACGCGGGAGCCCCCGCCGTACCGAACAGGGATGCTGCGCAAAATGGCACGCTTGCCAAACCAAGGCGCGGGGCCATGTCGCCGTAGCATCATCGATCGGGTCAGGCGGGTAGCGAACCCCGGCTCAATCGGATGCCCGATGGAGCGGCCGGCCTCGGGCGCTGTTCGCCGCGCCACACACACGCGCATGTTGCTGACGCTTGCGCTCACCCGCGGATGAGATCGTCCCCATCGCCACCCAGCGCATAGCGTCCACCGAGACTGTCCCGTTCCGATGACATGCTGACCCACCCGGTAGCGCCCTTCCGTGACATCGCTTGGCAGCGGCCAAATCCGCTGACACAGGCCCTGCTGGCGACGCCCGGACTGGTCTTGACCATCGATGCGCGCAGCGCGCTTTATCAGGTTTTCAGGGAGTTGGGCCGCGCGCAGCGACGGGAGGTGCTGCTGCCGGCCTTTCACTGCCCGACGATCGTCACCTCCGCCATCAGCGCCGGGCTGACTCCCCGCTTCTACCGTGTTCGGCGCGACCTGAGCGTGGACATGGACAGCGTCAACGCGCTTGTGGGTGACACGACGGCGGCGATGCTGGTGATCCACTTCTTCGGCCATGCCACAGACTTGACGCCGATGGCAGCACTACGGGCCCGCGGCGTAGCCATGATCGAAGACTGGTCACACTCGTTTCTTGAAGCGAAGACGCTGAAGCTCACGGGTCATGACGACAGCTATCGCGTTTACAGTTTCTGGAAGCTGGTGCCCAGCCTGCTGGGTGGTGGCTTGATACGCCCAGCCGGCGCCCCCGCCCCAATGGCCGCACCACCCCATGCCCGCACTGGACTGACGACAAAGCACACGCTGTCTCACCTGAAGTCGTTGTTCGAGGCCGCCTTGATGCAAGGACAGCACCCCCGTCTGGGCTGGGCCTACTCCAGGTTCGAATCATTGCGGGCTGCCATGAAGGCCGCGCCAGCATCAATCGAGACGACGATCGACCTGCGCGTCGCCGGCGAGCACTACTACCGCTTCGACCCGGCGCAGGCCTACGCTCGCATGCCAGCGGCGGCTCTCAGAGTCATCGCAGCTACCGACCTTCACGCCGTCGCGAAACGGCGCCTGCACAACCACGCTGTGTATGCGCAGGTGTTGAATCACAGTGCCGTGGCGGTTCCGGTCACCGCGAGCATCCCGGCGGCTGTGCCCTGGGTCTTCGCGGTGATGGTGAATGACCGGGACAGGTACGACACCCTATGGCGCGCACAAGGCGTGCCGCTGCACACCTTTGGCCCATTCCTGCACTCGCGGCTGATGGCCGAAGGAGAGCCCCGAGCCGTATCGGATGCCAGATTCCTGGCCGATCGACTCCTGTGCCTGTCGATCCACCAGGATGTTGATGAAGCCCAGATCCGGGCTGCGTACGCTGTGATCCAGAGTTGCGAGCCGCCCACGTCGGGCGCCGACGCCACATGACCTGGCGTGTTCATGCACTCGGCGTCGACCTGGGTGAATTCGCCCCGGCCTGGGATGAACTCAACGCACAACTCTGCAACAGCAGTCCGGTGCTCGCCGCAAGTTTCGTCTCGGGCCTGCTGCGCAACTTCGGCGACGGCCGACAAAAGCTGTGCGTGTGGCATCAGGATGGCGGCACCAAGGGCATGTGCATCCTGGAACGCCGACGGGACGGCCTTTGGCAAAGCTTCATGCCCTCGCAGGCGCCGGTCGGCCCGACCTTGCTGTGCTGCTCAGAGGATCTCGCGGGATTGCCTCAGGCCTTGAGCGGTCCTCTGGTCGCCATCGACGTGTTGAGCTACGACCCCCGGTACGGCAAGCTCTACTTCCACGGCGCTCTGCCCATGCGGTGGCGCCGTCAGGCCAACACGATCAGCGTTGCCCTCGGCGGCGGCTTCGCGGCCTACTGGCAGGGGCGGCCGAAGAAGCTGCGCGCAAACATGCGCCGATACAGCGCGAGAGCGGCGGCCATGGGCCTTGAGCTTTCGCTGCGCATCAGCCATGCGCCCGACGAGGTCAGTGCCGGGGTCCTGCGCTACACACAGCTCGAGGCCACAAGTTGGAAGGGCCGCGCCGGGACAGCCCTGGGCTCGACCGCGTCGCAGTTGCAGTTCTACGCGGACCTGCTTCGTGAACACGCCGATCAGGGCAGCGCCTGGGTGTATGAGCTGCTGGCCGCAGGACAGGTGGTGGCATCGAGGCTGGTCTTGGCCCAGCACCGGCAGGTGATCGCTCTCAAGACCACCTACGACGAGAATCATCGCGAATGGGCACCCGGTCGGATTCTGTTGCAGCGCTTTGTCGAGGACGCTTTCGAGCGTTTCCCTGACAGTGTGCTCGAGTTCTATACCAACTCCACCATCGACCAGTTGGCCTGGGCTGACCAGCAGCGCAGCATCCTGAACGTAACGGTGTACCCCGACCGTTTGCGGGCACTGGCGGCGATGGCGCGCGACCAGTTCCGCCAGCGCGTGTGGCGCCAGGACGCGCGACCGGCCAGTCTTGTCGAGCTTGATTCGGTCACGATCCACCGCACGGTCGATGAGCTTCCGTCCCCGGCGCAAGACTTGATGGCTCGCGCAGAGCGCACTAACGTCGAGTGGGGCGCCGACTGGTTCGAACTGTTCACGCGGACGGTCATGCGCGGCTCATCCGGCGCCCGCTTCCTGGTTCTACGGCGAGGACACCTGGCGGTTGCGGTGATGTGCATCAACCTCGACCCAGAGCTTCGGCGGCTCGGGGGCTCGGTGGGCTCATTGTCGAACTACTACACCACCCTATGGAGCCCGGCGCTGGCGCCCGAAACCTACAGCGCCGATCTGGAGCCGCTGATCAACACCCTTCGCCTTGAGGGCAAGAGTCCTCCGCAGTTGCACTTTGCGCCCATGGACCCGACGTCGCTTGGTTTCCGGATGCTCCGCAAGGCGTTGCGCGGTGCGGGCTACGTCGTGCGGGAACGGCTTGCACACGGCAACTGGTACCTGCCGGTGGACGGCACTTGGGAGACCTACCTGAGCGCACGCCCGGGCTCGCTGCGCAGCACGATCAAGCGCATGCGCAAGCGGCTCTTGGCCGAAGGTGCGCGATTCGAGATCGTCACCGACTCAGCCGATCTGCCCACCGCCATCGCGGCTTACAACACCGTCTATGGCAGCAGTTGGAAACGGCCAGAACCTGTTGAGGACTTTCTCCCCGAACTGATCAAGCTGTGTGCGCGGCGCGGCTGGCTTCGGTTGGGTCTTGTCTGGCTCGAGGGCAAGCCGATCGCCGCCCAGCTGTGGATCACGGCCAACGGCCGCGCTGCGATCTACAAGGTTTCGTACGACGAGGCCTACAAGCACTTCGCCGTCGGCACCGTGCTGACGGCGTTACTGATGGAACACGTCATCGACGTCGATCGAGTGCAGGAAGTGGACTACCTGATCGGTGATGACGAGTACAAGAAGCAGTGGATGACCCACCGACGCGAGTGCTACGGTCTTGTCGCATTCGACCCGTTCACGCTCGGGGGGATGGCCGCCTTGGTACGGGCCGGTCTCTCTCGCCTGCGGCGGGCCTTGAAGATCCGGGGTCGTAAGGACTTCGGCAAAACATCCGATCAGGCGGCCTCGGCGGACGACGCGCGGTCCGGCGCAGGCGCGGCGCCATGAAGTGCGCGCTGCTCGTCGCCTTCCAGTTTCCGCCGTTCAAGGCCAGCAGCGGTTTGGAGCGGGCGCTGTCACTGGTCAGGCACTTGCCGGCCCATGGCTGGGAGCCCGTCATGCTGAGCGCGCACCCATCGGCCTATCCAGCGGTCAGCGATGAGCGCATGGCCGCGATCCCTGCCGACACCGTGGTGCGCCGCACGCGCGCCCTTGATGCCGCCCGGCATCTGTCGCTCGGTGGCCGGTACATCAGCGCCATGGCGCTGCCCGACCGATGGTGGTCTTGGGCCGCTTCGGCCATACCGGCGGGTCTCGCCCTGATCCGGCACCATCGGCCACAAGTCATCTGGTCGACCTACCCGATCGCGACGGCCCACGTGATTGGCTATGCGCTCTCTCGCCTCAGCGGCCTGCCCTGGGTCGCCGACTTCCGCGACCCGATGGTGGAGTTCGACGAGATCGAGCAACAGTGGTTCCCCCCGGCACCTGCGCTGCGTCACCTGCGCCTGCGCATCGAGCAGGGGGCCGCCCGCCGCGCGGCGGCACTGACTTTTTGCACCGAGGGTGCCAAAGACATCTGCGTGAAGCGCTACACCCCGAGCGTCGGTCATCGTTGGCAGGTGGTGCCGAACGGTTTTGACGAAACCGCGTTCGCCAACCTGGGCCCCACACCCGGCGCGCGACCTCAGCCGCGCGACGCGATTACGCTGGTCCACAGTGGCTCGATCTATCCGAGCCCGGATCGTGATCCGACGCACTTCCTGCGTGCGCTGGCCAGGCTGGTCGCCGACCGCAAAGGTCGCGGCCGACCCCTGCGGGTGGTGCTGCGGGGATCTGGCGTCGACAGTTTGTACGTCGACTTGATCAGCCAACTCGGGCTTGGGGAATCCGTGGTGTTTGCCCCGATGGTGGATTACGCCAGCGCCCTGCGCGAGATCGTCGACGCCGACGGTCTGCTGTTGCTGCAGGGGCACACCTCCAACCCCGCCATCCCCGCGAAGCTCTACGAATACTTTCGGGCCGGGCGGCCGATACTTGGCCTGGTCGACATGGCGGGCGAAACAGCGCGCTGCCTCCGGCATGAGCAGTTCAGCTGGATGGCGCCGCTGCACGATGAGGATCGCATCCATTCGGAGTTGGGCGCCTTTGTGGGCCAGATCGAAGACGGGAACGCGCGTGGGCTCCACCCCGAGCGGGCGCAGGCTTACGAGCGGTCGGCCGCCGTCAAGACTTTTGCCGGTCTGTTCGATACCGTATCCCGGCGATGAGGGGCGGCAGGTCGACGCTTGCCAATTGCGGCACGGTGTACATCCCATCACCGTCGCCCCGTCCGAGTCGGGAATTCTAGAATCGCGATCCGCCGACTTCCGCTCAGGCTCCCCGCCTTGCTACATGGACACCCTCTCGCAAGTCAACGACATTCTCGACGAAGTGCTCAGTCTCAATGGCCGAGCCGCCACCTTTGGCCGCAGCACCCGTCTCTTGGGCGCCATTCCTGAATTCGACTCCATGGCCGTGGTGTCGTTGATCACCGCCCTGGAGGATCGCATTGGCATCACCGTGGACGACGACGAGATCGACGCCGGCACCTTCGAGACAGTCGGCTCGCTCGTTTCGTTCATCGACGGCAAGCTGACGGGCTGACGCGCAGGACGACCCACCGGCAAGCGCACCGTGCCGACCTTCGAACCACTGTATCTGCCGCTGGGACGTAAGCCGAACCCGCTTCGCTTCGCGATACTCCACCGCCCAGACGGCGTTCCCCGCGGTCTGGTCGTGCACGTGCATGGCTGGGCAGAGGAAATGAACAAATCGCGCCGTATGGCCGCGGTGCAATCGCGTGCACTTGCCGCGGCGGGCCAACTGGTGCTGCGTCCGGACCTGCTGGGCTGCGGCGACAGCGACGGAGACTTCGGAGACGCCACGTGGTCCGACTGGGTTGACGACGTGGTCGCCGCTTGCCACTGGCTACGCACTGAGTCCTGCGCCGATTCCGACGTCGGCGGTCTTCCGCTGACACTGTGGGGCCAACGGGCCGGTGCCCTCATTGCAGTCGCCGCGGCAGCACGTCTCGGCGATGTGCCCAGATTGCTGCTGTGGCAGCCTGCCGCCCAAGGCAAGACGCTGCTGCAACAGTTCCTGAGACTGCAGATGGCCGGTGCGATGGTCGCACGCGCCACGGTCGACGATGCAGAGGCATCTCGCCTGGCCCCGCGTGGTAGCGGACGCGGCCGGACTGCCTTCGCCGCGGGCGAGACGGTTGAGATCGCCGGCTACCGAGTTGGCGCGTCACTGGCCGCCGGCTTGGAGGGCGCCCGCTTGGAGCCTGTCGCAGGCGTGCGGCAGCTGCACTGGCTCGAACTCAGCAAGCGCGACGAGGTCGCGCTGTCGCCAGCCTCACAAGCCGCACTCACGGCTTGGCGAGTAGCGGGCTGCGAGGTGCATGCCCGCGTCGTGACCGGACCGGCCTTCTGGCAAACAACCGACATCGAAGAGGCGCCGGAGCTGGTCGACGCATCGACGCAGGCCGTGCTGGCGCAGATGTCGAGGGTGCAGCCCCCTTGAACGTCGTCGAGCGCGCCATCGTCATGGACTGCCAAGGGAGCCGGCTGATTGGCGTTCTGACTCAACCCGAGCGACCGTCCGGGCTGGCCGTGCTGGTCATCGTGGGCGGCCCACAGTACCGCATCGGCAGCCATCGCGCCTTCGTGCATGTGGCCCGGCAGCTGGCACGGGACGGATATCCAGTGATGCGTTTCGACGTACGCGGCATGGGCGACAGCGACGGCGCGCCCCGAAGCTTCGAGGACATCGACGACGACATTGCCACCGCGGCAAATACCCTTTTGGCCGCTCAGTCGCCGGACACACGGCTTGTGCTCTGGGGTCTCTGCGATGGCGCGTCAGCGGCCATGCTCTACCTGGATCGTCGTGGCGACGGGCGGGTGGCTGCGGTGGCCTTGCTGAACCCTTGGGTTCGATCACCGACAACGCTGGCACGAACCCAGGTAAGGCACTACTACGGCCAACGCTTGCTCCAGCGCGAGTTTTGGAGGAAGCTGCTGCACGGTGGCGTCGGTTGGAAGGCCCTGAGCGACTTCGTGGCAACACTTCGGACCAGTTCCGCGCTTGGTTCAGAACCGAGGTCACCGCTGGATTTCCGTCAGCGCATGGCACGCCAGTGGATGCGATTTCGCGGTGAATTGCTCCTGATGCTGAGTGAACATGACTACACCGCGCGCGAGTTCGAGGAGTGCTTGGCGACCTTGCCAGACTGGGGGGCCGCGCTGAGCCGGCAGGGTCTTCAGGTCGTGCGCCTGGATGGGGCCGACCACACGCTATCGTCAACGGCTTCGTCGTCGCGGCAGATTGCCGAACTGCGGCAGTGGCTGAGCGAACTGAGGGTCGCCGTCGCGACGACCTGATCTCAACGTCTATGGCGACCTCCATGCATCCAGATTCAGGCGACACCTTCTCGGCGAGCCCTTGGCTTCTTGCAGCAATGCTCATGTTCGGATGGGCGGTCGCGGGCCGCGCGATTGCACAGGTCGACCATGTGCCGCCGGGGTGCGAGATGCAGATCACCAACCGGAACGCCTTCGATTTCCGGCGAGCGCGTTGGCTCAACAAGGAACGTTACGACTGGC
>JBBQOR010000015.1:0-13980 GCA_038331055.1 Burkholderiales bacterium | reverse complement strand
CAACTCGACGCCATCGGCGATGTCGACCCGGTGGCCGAGGCCGATGTCTATCTGGCGTATGGCCGCGACCTGCAGGCCGAGGAAATCCTGAAAGAGGCGATGCGCGCCACGCCCGAGCGGATGGCAGTGCGCACCAAGCTGCTGGAGGTCTACGCCAAGCGGCGCGACGGCAAGGCCTTCGAATTGCTGGCCACGCAGCTGTTTGCGCTGACGCGCGGCGAAGGCGACGACTGGAAGAAGGCGCAGGAGTTCGGCCGCACGGTCGACCCGGACAACCCGCTGTACCAGCCTGGTGGCCAACCCGATGCCATGATGATGTCGGGCGGCCGGGTCGTCGAGCCGCTGTCGGCCACGACGATGCCGCAGACCAGCAACCCGGTGTCGACCTCGTCGATCAGCGCACTGCCGCCGACACCGACGCTGGAAAGCCTGGACAGCAAGCTCGACCTTGACCTTGATCTCAGCGCGTCGGACTTCGAGTCCGAGCCGAGTGTCCCGACCACCATTGCGCTGCCCAGGCGCCAGTCGCCGTCGGTCGAGGCGACCCAGCCACTGTCCACCGATGTGGCTTTCCGGCCCAACGACCCGCCCAACGACGCGCCCGGCCTCGCATTGCCGCCGATGTCGTATGTGCCCAAGACGATGCCGATGCCGACGCCCGCGGCGGCACGGCCGACGCAGCCGCAGTCGCTGGACTTCGATCTGGACAGCCTGGCGATGGACTTCGACACCCCCCCGTCCAAGCCGCGCGACGCCGGGCCGACGACCCCTGACAGCCTGCTGCCACCGATCTCCGACTTCGGCTCGCTGACGCTCGACGGCGAGCCCGGCGGCCGTGCCGACGACCAGGAGGCACTGGCGCGCAAGCTCGATCTGGCCGAGGAGTTCCGCCAGATCGGTGACCTGGAAGGCGCGCGCGACCTGCTCGAGGAAGTGCTGACCAAGGCCGATGGTGCGTTGAGGGCCAAGGCCCAGGGCATGCTCGACCGGCTGGCGTGAACGACGCCGGCCGGGCCGGCGCTGGCCCGGGTGCAGGCCGTATCGCCCTGGGCGTCGCCTACCGCGGCGCGGCCTACCACGGCTGGCAGTCGCAGGCCGACGGGCACACGGTGCAGGATCGGCTCGAGGCCGCGCTGTCGGCCTTTGCCGACGTGCCAGTAGGCACTGTCTGCGCCGGCCGCACCGATGCTGGTGTGCACGCGCTCAACCAGGTGGTGCACCTGGACGCCCCGGTGCAACGTGAGCCTGCGTCCTGGGTGCGCGGCAGCAACCGATTCCTGCCATCCGACATCGCGGTGCAGTGGTGTCGCCCAATGGCGCCGCAGTTCCATGCGCGCAACCACGCACGCGGACGCCGCTATCGTTACGTGCTGCTCGAGTCGCCGATCAGGCCGGCGCTGGAAAGTGGGTTTGTCGGCTGGTGCTTCCGCCCACTGGATGGAGACGCGATGCGCGCCGCGGCCGCGCCGCTGCTCGGTACGCACGACTTCAGCGCCTTTCGCGCCGCGAGTTGCCAGGCGACCAGCCCGGTGAAGACGCTGCGTGCGATCGACATCACGCAACGTGGGGCGTACTGGCGTTTCGACTTCGATGCCAGCGCCTTTCTGCATCACATGGTGCGCAATGTGATGGGTTGCCTGCTGATGGTCGGCAGCGGCCGGCGCGGGCCCGCGTGGACGGCTGAACTGCTGGCCTCGCGTGACCGCACCGCCGCCGCGCCCACCTTCCCCGCCGCCGGGCTGTACTTCCTGGGCCCGTACTACGATCCTGCGCTGGCCCTGCCCGAGACCACGCCTGCCTTCGACTGGCTGTCCTGACTTTGCGATGACTTTGCGATGACCCTGCAATGAGCCGCACGCGCATCAAGATCTGCGGCCTGACCCGCGAGGCCGATGTGGCCGCCGCCGTCGACGCCGGTGCCGACGCCCTGGGCTTCGTGCTCTACCCCTCCAGCCCGCGGGCCGTGACGCTGCAGCGCGCGCTGGCCCTGGCCAGCGCGTTGCCTCCCTTCGTGACGCCGGTGCTGCTGTTCGTCAACGGCGCGGCCGACGAGGTACGTGCGGCAGCCGCTGCCTTGCCGCTGGCGCTGCTGCAGTTCCATGGCAGTGAGACGCCGGCCGAGTGTCAGGCCGCCTCAAGGCCCTACCTGCGGGCGGTGCGCATGGCCCCCGGGGTCGATTTGCTAGACTGCGCCGAACGCTTCAAGGGCGCCTCGGCGCTGCTGCTCGACGCTCCCGTCGAGGGCTGGGGCGGTGGTGGAAAGGTCTTCGATTGGTCTCTCGTTCCCGCCGACGTACCCGCTCCGGTCGTTTTGTCTGGTGGGTTGAGTCCTGCAAACGTGATCGATGGAGTGCTCGCTGTCCGGCCCTGGGCCGTTGACGTGAGCTCCGGTGTCGAAGCGGCCAAGGGCATCAAGGATGCCGTGCTGATGCGCCGGTTCTGCCAGGCGGTGCGCGAGGCCGACGAAAGACTCGCTGCACGCTGATCGAGGATTCCCCATGCTGAACTACCAACAGCCCGACGCGCGCGGGCATTTCGGGCCCGTCAACGGCATCACCTATGGCGGCAGCTTCGTCGCCGAGACATTGATCCACGCGCTTGACGAGCTGCGCAGCGCCTACGACGCCGCGCGCGCCGATCCGGCATTCATGGCCGAGTTCCACTATGAGTTGGCGCACTTCGTCGGCCGGCCGAGCCCGATCTACCGCGCCGCCCGCCTGAGCCGAGAAATCGGTGGTGCGCAGATCCACCTCAAGCGCGAGGACCTCAACCACACCGGCGCGCACAAGATCAACAACACCATCGGCCAGGCGCTGCTGGCACGCCGCATGGGCAAGCCGCGCGTGATCGCCGAGACGGGTGCCGGCCAGCACGGCGTGGCCACCGCCACCATCTGCGCGCGCTACGGCATCGAGTGCGTGGTCTACATGGGCAGCGAGGACATGCTGCGCCAGAGCCCCAACGTCTACCGCATGCACCTGCTGGGTGCCACGGTGGTGCCGGTGGACAGCGGCAGCCGCACGCTCAAGGACGCGCTCAACGAGGCGCTGCGCGACTGGGTGACCCACGTCGAGAACACCTTCTACATCATCGGCACCGTGGCCGGCCCGCATCCCTACCCGAGCATGGTGCGCGATTTCCAGAGCGTGATCGGCGAAGAGTGCCTCGAGCAGATGCCGACGATGATCGGCCGCGAAGGCGCGCAGCCCGATGCCGTGATCGCCTGCGTCGGTGGTGGCAGCACCGCGATGGGCATCTTCCACCCCTATATCCGGCACGAAGGCGTGCGCCTGATCGGCGTCGAGGCGGCGGGGCAGGGTCTCGAGTCGGGCAAGCACGCGGCGTCGCTGTCGGCCGGCAGCCCGGGTGTGCTGCACGGCAACCGCACCTACCTGCTGCAGGACGACAACGGCCAGATCACCGAGACGCACAGCATCTCTGCCGGCCTGGACTACCCCGGCGTCGGCCCCGAGCATGCCTACCTGAAGGACATCGGCCGCGCCGAGTACGTCGGCATCACCGACGACGAGGCGATTGCGGCCTTCCACCGGCTGTGCCGCACCGAGGGCATCATCCCGGCGCTCGAATCGAGCCACGCGGTGGCCTACGCCATGAAGCTCGCTGCCACGATGCGGGCCGACCAGCACCTGCTGGTCAACCTGTCGGGCCGCGGCGACAAGGACATCGGCACCGTGGCCGACTTGTCGGGGGCGCAGTTCTACTGCAGGCCCTCTTGCCGTGGCCAGAGCGTCAAGGGCGGTGCCAACCTGGTGAGCGGGCCTTGAGCAGAATCCAGGCCACGTTCGAGGCACTGCGCGCGCAGGGCCGCAAGGCGCTGATCCCCTACATCACCTGCGGCGACCCGTTCGCCGACGCCACGCCGGAGATCCTGCACGCGCTGGCTGCCGGCGGCGCCGATGTGCTGGAGATCGGCGTGCCCTTCTCCGACCCGATGGCCGACGGTCCGGTGATCCAGAAGGCCGGCGAGCGGGCCCTGGCGCGTGGCATCGGCCTGCCGCAGGTATTTGGCGCGGTGAAGCTGTTTCGCGCCGACGACGTGCACACGCCCGTCGTGCTGATGGGTTATGCCAACCCGATCGAGCGTTACGACCAGAAGCGCCATGCCGGCGCTTTCGTGGCCGACGCCGCCGCTGCGGGCGTCGATGGCCTGCTGGTGGTGGACTACCCGCCCGAGGAGTGCGAGGCCTTTGCCGCGAGCGCCAGCGCCGCCGGGCTGGACCCGATCTTCTTGCTCGCACTGACCTCCACCGACGAACGCATGCGCGCGGTCGGCCGCGTGGCGCGCGGCTATGTCTACTACGTCTCGCTCAAGGGTGTCACCGGCGCCGGGCACCTGGACACCGATGCGGTGGCCGCGATGCTGCCGCGCATCCGTGCCCAGGTGCGCTGCCCGGTGGGGGTGGGCTTAGGCATCCGCGATGCCCAGACGGCGCAGGCCGTCGGGCGGGTGGCCGACGCGGTGGTGATCGGCTCTCGGCTGGTGCAGATCATGGAAACGCAGCCGCGCGATCAGGTGGCCGCGGTGGCCCGGGCCTTCATGGCCGAGATTCGGCAGGCGCTCGACGCGCTGCCCCGCAACGCTGAAGGAGCAACACGATGAGCTGGCTCGAAAAACTGCTGCCGCCCAAGATCCAGCCGACCGACCCGAGCGAACGGCGCACGATCCCGGAAGGCCTGTGGATCAAGTGCCCGTCGTGCGAGACGGTGCTCTACAAGGCCGACCTGGAGCAGAACCTCAATGTCTGCCCCAAGTGCGACCACCACCACCGCATCGGCGCGCGGGCGCGGCTGGATGCACTGCTCGACGCCGAAGGCCGCTGGGAGGTCGGGCAGGAAGTGCTGCCGGTGGATCCGCTGAAGTTCAAGGACAGCAAGAAGTACCCCGAGCGGCTCAAGGGCGCGCTCGACTCGACGGGCGAGACCGACGCGCTGGTCGTGATGGGCGGCGCCGTGATGAGCGTGCCGCTGGTCGTCGCCTGCTTCGAGTTCGATTTCATGGGCGGCTCGATGGGCTCGGTGGTGGGCGAGCGCTTCGTGCGCGGCGTCGAGAACGCCGTCGAGCAAAAGCTGCCCTTCGTCAGCTTCACGGCCACCGGCGGCGCACGCATGCAGGAGGGTCTGTTCAGCCTGCTGCAGATGGCCAAGACCAATGCCTCGCTGACGCGCCTGGGCAAGGCGAAGCTGCCCTACATCAGCGTGCTGACCGATCCGACGATGGGCGGTGTCTCGGCCAGCTTCGCCTTCGTCGGCGACGTGGTGATCGCCGAGCCGAAGGCGCTGATCGGCTTTGCCGGGCCACGGGTGATCGAGAACACCGTGCGCGAGAAACTGCCCGAGGGCTTCCAGCGCAGCGAGTTCCTGATCGGCAAGGGTGCGCTGGACATGATCATCGACCGCCGCCAGTTGCGCCAGACCATCGCCCGCCTGCTGGCGCTGCTGCAACGGCAGAGTGCCGACACTGTGGCGGGATGAGCCCACCGCACGGCCGTCCGAAGGGGCTCGCGTCCCGCCTGGCGGGACCGCGCTCAGCGCGAGGGTGCCTTTGGTGAGCCCACAGACGCTCGACGAGTGGCTCGCCCACGGAGAGCAGTTGCACCCCGCTGCGGGCGACAAGACGCTGGAGCGGGTGCGTGCGGTCTGGCAGCGTAGCGGCGCGGCCTTCACGGTGCCGGTGATCACCGTCGCCGGCACCAACGGCAAGGGCTCGAGCTGTGCGATGCTCGAATCGATGTTGGTGCACGCCGGCTGGCGCACGGGCCTGTACATCAAGCCGCACCTGGTGCACTTCGAAGAGCGCTGCCGCATCGGCGGCACGCCGGTGGCCGCGCAAACGCTGCTGCCTCACTTCGAGGCGATCGAGGCCGCGCGCGGCGACACTGCGCTGACCTGGTTCGAGTTCACCACCTTGGCCATCCTGAGGCTGCTGTCGCAGGCGCCGCTGGACGTGGTGATCCTCGAAGTGGGCCTGGGCGGGCGGCTGGACGCGGTCAACGTGGTCGACACCGACTGCGCGCTGATCACCAGCATCGATCTCGACCACATGGAGTACCTGGGCCCGGACCGCGAGAGCATCGGCTGCGAGAAGGCGCACATCATGCGTCCGGGCAAGCCGGCGATCATCAGTGACCCGCTACCGCCGGCCAGCGTGATCGAGCACGGCGAGCGCATCGGTGCCGACCTGTGGCGCGTCGGCCGCGACTTCAGCCACAGTGGCGACCGCCAGCAATGGGGCTGGGCGGGCCGCGGCCGGCGCATCAGCGGCCTGGCCTACCCGGCGCTGCGCGGCGCAAACCAGCTGATCAATGCCAGCGGCGCGCTCGCCGCGCTGGAGGCCTTGCGCCAGCGGCTGCCGGTCAGCACGCAGGCCATGCGCACCGGGCTGGCGCTGGTTGAACTGGCCGGACGTTTCCAGATCGTGCCCGGCCAGCCGACGCTGGTGCTGGACGTGGCGCACAACCCGCAGTCGGCGGCGGTGCTGGCGCTGAACCTGGATGCCATGGGCTTCTTCCCGCGCACCCACGCGGTGTTCGGTGCGATGGCCGACAAGGATCTGTCGGGCGTGATCGGTCCGATGCTGCCGCTGGTCGAACGCTGGATCACCTGCGACCTGGCCACGCCGCGCGCGGCCAAGGCCGATGCGCTGCGCGAGCTGATCAGCGCGCGCGCGCCGCAGGCGACGGTGCAGACCGCCGCCGGCCCGGCGCAGGCGCTGGCCGCCGCGCTGGCCGGCGCCGACCCCGTCGATAGAATCGTCGTCTTCGGATCTTTCTACGCGGTGGGCGGGGTGCTGAAGGCGGGTCTGCCGCGGCTCGGCGCGCCGCACCTGGGCTGACCGGCCCCGGCGCCGTCACGGCCTTGCCCCTGCTCTCATCCATGCGATGGCCCTCGTTGCTCAAGCGCAAGCCCGCCCCCGTCGCCAAGGCGCCTGCGGCTGAGGACGGCACACCCGTGCAGCAGGCGCGCGTGCATGCGCGCCGGCGGCTGATCGGCGCCGTGGTGCTGCTCGGGCTGGGCGTGGTGGCCTTTCCGCTGGTCTTCGAGACCCAGCCGCGGCCGATCCCGGTGGACATCCCGATCGAGATTCCGCGCCGTGACAGCACGCCGGCGTTGGCCCTGCCTGCGCAGCGCAGCGGCGGGCCGGTGCTGCCGCCGGGCGCGGGTGTCGAGCCCCTGCCCGTGCCGGAGGCAATGGCGGCTGCGCCTGTCGCGGGGGCGAGCGCCGCGCCGATGGCCACCGCGCAGGTCGCGCCGGTTCCCGCGCCGGTACCCGCGCCGGTTCCCGCACCAGCCCCCGCACCAGCGCCCGCACCAGCGCCCGCACCAGCGCCCGCGGCCACCCAGACAGCCACCCCGACGGCCGCTCCGACCCCGGCCGCCTCGGCGCCGCCGCCGCGCGGCCGATTCGTGCTGCAGGTCGGCGCCTTCACCGACGCCAACCTGGTCAGCGAGGCCCGTGCCCGGATCGAGCGGCTGGGCCTGAAGACCTATGTCCAGGTGATCGACACCGAAGCCGGCAAGCGCACGCGGGTGCGCGTCGGGCCCTACGAGACACGCGAGGCCGCTGCCGCCGCGGGCGAGAAGCTGAAGGCGGCCGGGCTGGGTTTCAATCTGCTGACGCTGTGAACGCCGACCTCTCATTGCCGGCGCTGGGCTGGATCGACTGGACGCTGCTGGCCGTGCTGGCGGTCTCGGTGCTGATCGGCCTGCTGCGAGGTTTCATCTTCGAGGCGCTGTCGCTGGCCGGCTGGGCGGTGGCGTACTTCGCGGCGCAGTGGGCGGTGCCGCTGGCCGGCCCGCACCTCGGCATCGGCAGCCCCGGCTCGGCGCTCAACCACGCGGCCACCTTCGCGCTGTGTTTTCTGGTTGTGCTCATCGTCTGGACGCTGCTGGCGCGGCTGCTGCGGCTGCTGATTCGCGCCACGCCCTTGTCGATGCCCGACCGCGCGCTGGGTGCGCTGTTCGGTGCGCTGCGCGGCGCGGTGTTGCTGCTGGCGGTGGCCACTGTCGTCGCGCTGACGCCGGCCTCACAATCACCGGCTTGGCAGGCTTCGGCCGGTGCCCGCTGGCTCAGCGGCGCGGTGCAGTGGCTCAAACCGGTGCTGCCGCCGGACCTGGCGCGCCGTCTCGCCGCCTGAATCTCGATCGGACCAACCCAGCATGTGCGGCATCGTCGGCGTCATCTCGCAGGAGCCGGTCAACCAGCTTCTCTACGACGCCCTTCTGCTGCTGCAGCACCGCGGCCAGGACGCCGCCGGCATCGTTACCATGCTCGGCACCAAGTGCTTCATGCACAAGGCGCGCGGCATGGTGCGCGATGTCTTTCGCACGCGCAACATGCGCGCTCTGCCAGGCACTGCCGGCCTGGGCCAGGTGCGGTACCCGACCGCCGGCAGTGCCTACGACGACGAAGAGGCCCAGCCTTTCTACGTGAACGCGCCTTATGGCATCGTGCTGGTGCACAACGGCAACCTGACCAACGCGCCATTGCTGAAGAAAGAACTGTTCGACATCGACCGCCGCCACATCAACACCGAGAGCGACACCGAGGTGCTCATCAACGTGCTCGCGCACGAGCTCGAGCGCGCGGCCAGCGGCGTGGCCTTGTCGCCCGACGCGGTGTTCCGTGCAGTGGCCGCGCTGCACCGGCGCGTGAAGGGCTCTTACGCGGTGATCGCGCTGATCGCCGGCCACGGGCTGCTGGCCTTCCGCGACCCCTTCGGCATCCGCCCGCTGACGCTGGGCCGCACGCGCGAGATCGGCGGCCTGCGCGAGACCATGCTGGCCAGCGAGAGCGTGGCGCTCGAAGGCACCGGCCACCAGGTGCTGCGCGACGTGGCCCCGGGCGAGGCGGTGTTCGTCGATCTGGCCGGGCACGTGCACACCCGCCAGTGCGCCGAGCGCCCGCAATTGCATCCGTGCATCTTCGAGTTCGTCTACCTGGCGCGGCCCGACTCGGTGATGGACGGCATCAGCGTCTACCACGCGCGGCTGAACCTGGGCGAGACGCTGGCGCAGCGCGTCATCTCGACCATGCCGCCGAGCGAGATCGATGTCGTCATCCCGATCCCCGAGAGCAGCCGGCCGAGCGCCATGCAACTGGCGCAGAAGATCGGCAAGCCGTACCGCGAAGGCTTCGTGAAGAACCGCTACGTCGGCCGCACCTTCATCATGCCCGGGCAGGCCGTGAGGAAGCGCAGCGTGCGCCAGAAGCTCAACGCCATCGGCATGGAGTTTCGAGGCCGCAACGTGCTGCTGGTCGATGATTCGATCGTGCGCGGCACCACCAGCAAGGAGATCGTCCAGATGGCCCGCGAAGCCGGCGCACGCCGCGTCTACATGGCCTCGGCCGCTCCGCCGGTGCGCTGGCCCAATGTCTACGGCATCGACATGCCGACGCGCGAAGAGCTGATCGCGCATGGCCGCAGCGTCGAGCAGATTCGCCAGTTCATCGGGGCCGACGCGCTGATCTACCAGGATGTGGATGCGATGAAGCGCGTGATCGGCGCACTCAACCCGGCGCTGCACGGCTTCGAAGCGAGCTGCTTCGATGGCCACTACATCACCGGTGATGTCAGCGCGGCCGACTTCGCCTCGATGGAGGCGCAGCGCAAGCTGGCGCTGGAGGGCGACGAAGAGGCGCAAGAGGCGCAGCCGGTGAACAGTTCGCGGCTGGCCCTGCAGGAGCGGGAGCTGCGCTGATGATTCCGAAGACCCGTTTGCCGGCCGACGCGCGGCTGTCCACGCTGGCCGTGCGCGAAGGCCTGCCGCCATCGGCCTGGGGCGAGAACTCCGAGGCGCTGTACCTGACGAGCTCCTTCGTCCACCCTGACGCCGAGACCGCCGCGCGCCGTTTCGCCAACGAAGAAGAGGCCTTCGTCTACAGCCGCTTCTCCAACCCGACGGTGACGATGATGGAGCGCCGGCTTGCGGCGCTCGAGGGCACCAGCGGTTGCATCGGCACCGCCAGCGGCATGGCGGCGATCCTGATCACCATGATGTCGCTGCTCAAGGGCGGCGACCACGTCGTCTGCTCGCAAAGCGTGTTCGGCTCGACGGTGCGCCTGTTCCAGGACTTCGCCAAGTTCGGCATCGAGACCAGCTTCGTGCCGCAGACCGACGTGGCCGCCTGGCGCGCGGCGATGCGGCCGAGCACGCGGCTGCTGTTCGCAGAAACGCCGAGCAACCCGCTGACCGAGGTGTGCGACATCGCCGCGCTGGCCGAGGTGGCGCATGCCGGCGGCGCCTTGCTCGCGGTGGACAACTGTTTTTGCAGCCCGGCGCTGCAACGGCCGATCGACTTCGGTGCCGACCTGATCATCCACTCGGGAACCAAATATCTCGATGGCCAGGGCCGGGTGATCGCCGGTGCAGTGTGCGGCGACCAGGATCTGCTCGCGCAAAAGTTCATGCCCACGCTGCGCAGCGCCGGCATGAGCCTGTCGCCGTTCAACGCCTGGGTGGTGCTCAAGGGCCTGGAGACGCTGGGCATCCGCATGGCCGCGCAGAGCGCCGGCGCACTGCAACTTGCGCATTGGCTGGAAGAGCAGCCGCAGGTGCAGCGGGTCTATCACCCTTCGTTGCCGTCGCACCCGCAGCATGCGCTGGCGATGGCGCAGCAGTCAGGGCAGGGCGGCGCGGTGGTCTCGTTCATCGTGCGCGCCGACGGGCCCGAGGACGCGCGGCGACGCGCCTTCGCGGTCATCGACGCGACCCGCGTGTGCTCGATCACCGCCAACCTGGGTGACACCAAGACCACCATCACCCACCCCGCCAGCACCTCGCACGGCCGCCTGACCGAAGCGCAGCGGCTGGCGGCCGGCATCACGCAGGGCATGATCCGCGTGGCCGTCGGACTGGATGACGTGGCCGACCTGAAGGCCGACCTCGCTGTGCTGTCGCAATGACCGGGCCCACCGAGCCCACCGGACGCGCCAGCGTGCGCACCCGCATCGCCCCGTCGCCCACCGGCTTTCTGCACCTGGGCACGGCGCGCACGGCGCTGTACAGCTGGGCCTACGCGCGCCACCACGGCGGGCAGTTCGTGCTGCGCATCGAAGACACCGACGTCGCGCGCTCCACCGCCGAGGCAGTGCAGCAGATCATCGAATCGATGCGCTGGCTGGACCTGGCCTGGGACGAAGGCCCGGTCTTCCAGATGCAGCGCCTGGCGCGCTACCACGAGGTGGCCGAGTTGCTGATCGCGCGAGGCCACGCCTACCGCTGCTGGTGCACGCCGGCTGAACTCGACGCCATGCGCGAAGCGCAGCGCGCAGCCGGCCTGAAGACCCACTACGACGGCCGCTGGCGGCCCGAGCCGGGCAAGACCTTGCCCGCGCCACCGCCCGATGTGGCGCCGGTGATCCGCCTGCGCAACCCGAGCGCCGGCCACGTCGTCTGGAATGATCTGGTCAAGGGCCCGATCACCATCGCCAACGAAGAGTTCGACGACCTGATCCTGGTGCGCCCGGCGCCCGCAGGCGGCGCGGCCGGCGCGCCGGGCGTGCCGACCTACAACTTCGCGGTCGTCGTCGACGACTGGGACATGGGCATCACGCATGTCTTTCGTGGCGACGAGCACATCAACAACACGCCGTGGCAGATCAACCTGTTCCGTGCGCTGGGCGTGCAGCCCCCGCGCTTCGGGCATTGCCCGATCATTCTGGGCGACGACGGCCTGAAGCTCAGCAAGCGCCGGGGTGCGGTCAGCGTCACGGCCTACGAGGAGGCCGGCTACCTGCCCGAGGCGATGCTCAACTATCTGGCGCGCCTGGGCTGGAGCCACGGCGACGACGAACTCTTCACGCGTGATCAAATGGTCAGCTGGTTCGACGGCTCGCACCTGAGCAAGAGCGCCGCGCAGTGGGATCCGGCCAAGCTGGCCTGGGTGAATGCGCACCACATGAAGCAGGCCGACGACGCGCGGCTGGCGCTGCTGCTGCGGGGGCAGCTTGCGAGCCGCGGCGTCGCAACCGACGACCTGGATCGGCTGGCCCGTGCCAGTGCGCTCTTCAAGGACCGCTGCAGCACGGTGGTCGAGCTCGCCGATTGGGCTGCGATGCTGTTCATCGGCGTCGCGCCGGGTGAGGACGATCTGCGCTTGCATGTCGGGCAGGCGCTGCATCCGGCGCTGCGTGCGCTGCGCGAGCGGCTGGCTGAGCTGCCGCAGTGGACTGCCCCGGCGATCAGCGGCGAAATCAAGCACGTGCTGGCCGCGCAGGGTCTGAAGATGCCGCAACTCGCGCCGGCGCTGCGTGTACTGGTGTGCGGTCGTGCGCAGACACCGTCGATCGATGCCGTGCTGGCGCTGTTTGCGCGCGACGATGTGCTCAGGCGACTGTCGTCGGTGTGAGCGGCTCGTCTATACTCGCAGACTCGCTTCGAACAGCGCGTCGTACGGCACGTCGGGGGTATAGCTCAGCTGGGAGAGCGCTTGCATGGCATGCAAGAGGTCAGCGGTTCGATCCCGCTTACCTCCACCACCATCGACGCAGTTCGGATCGAAAAGAGTTCAGGGTCCCCTTCGTCTAGAGGCCTAGGACACCACCCTTTCACGGTGGCTACAGGGGTTCGAATCCCCTAGGGGACGCCAGTCTGGAGCGGTAGTTCAGTTGGTTAGAATACCGGCCTGTCACGCCGGGGGTCGCGGGTTCGAGCCCCGTCCGCTCCGCCAACATCAAGTCGTCCAAGGGCACCTTCGGGTGCCCTTTGTCATGGGCGTGCACGTCGATGCCGCCGACCTGAACGCGGCACCTCCCAGACGCTCAAGCATCCCACCGGCTGGGCAGCCGCAGCAGCCCCGTCGCCAGCGCGGTGCCCAGCACGATCACCGCCCCGCCCGCCAGCATCTGCGGCGTCACGGCCTCTGCGATGAACACCGCGCCCCACAGCATCGCAAAGGCCGGCACGAGGAAGGTCACGGTGATGGCCCGCGCCGGCCCGACCTGTGCGATCAGACGGAAGTACAGCAGGTAGGCTGCGCCGGTGCAGGCCAGCGCCAACACTGTTGCTGCGGCCCATGCCAGCGGCGGCGGGTTCTGCGCCGGCCAGCCCCACAGCCCGGGCAGCGCCAGCGCCAGCGCCGCAGCAAGCTGGCTGCCGGCGGCGACAGCCATCGACGGCACACCGCTCAGGTGGCGGCGTGTGTAGTTGGCCGCGAAGCCGTAGAGCACAGTGCCCGCCAGGCAGGCAGCGACGGCCAGCGCGGCGCTCACGCCATGCTCGCCCGGCTTCAGGCTGGCCTTGTCGAGGGCCAGCGCCAGCACACCGGCAAAGCCCAGCGCCAGCCCCAGGCTGCGTGCGCGCGTCGGCCGCTCGCCCAGCCAGGCCCAGGCGATCAGGGCAGCCCACAGCGGTGCGGCCGCATTGAAGATCGCTGCCAGCCCGCCGCTGATGGCCAGCGCGGCGTAGGCGAACGCGGCAAAGGGCAGCGCAGAGTTGATCACACCCACCACCAGCAGCGGCCGCCAATGCTGGCGCAGCGCGCCCACGTGGCCGGCCAGCGCCAGCAGCGGCAGCAGCAACAGGCAGGCACCGAGCACACGCACGAAAGCCAGCGCCGTAGCGCCGAAAGCCGGCACGGCGATGCGCATGAACAGGAAACTGGCGCCCCACAGCGCGGCCAGCAGCAACAGGTCGAGCCACTGGCGGGCTTTCATGGGGCGGCAGTGCGATGCCGATGTGCGGCTCAGGCCGCCTGAGCCACCGGCGTGCCCCTGCGCACCTGCTCGTGCGCCAGCAGGGCGCGTTTGCGCTCCAGCCCGCCGGCATAGCCGGTCAGCGAGCCGTCGCTGCCCAGCACCCGATGACAGGGCACGATGATGGTCAACGGGTTGCGTCCCACGGCGGCGCCGACGGCACGCACGGCAGCCGGCCGGCCCACCGCCCGCGCCACGGCGGCGTAGCTGCTGATGCCGCCCGGAGCGATCGTCCGCAGCGCACGCCAGACCGCCTGCTGGAAGT
>JBBQOR010000014.1:0-14575 GCA_038331055.1 Burkholderiales bacterium | reverse complement strand
ACCGTCCTCGGTCATCACGTTCGCCGTCTCGTCGGCGCGGTTCCAGTAGCCGGCCATCACCTGTGGGCCACGGATGCAGATCTCGCCGGCAGTATCCAGGGGCACATCCCGCCCTTCGTCATCGCGGATCACGATCTCGGTCGACGGGATGGGCAGCCCGATCGTGCCGGAGAACTCGGATACGTCCAACCGGTTACTCGTGGCCACCGGTGAGGTCTCCGACAGACCGTAGCCCTCGACGATCGGGCAGCCGGTGACACGCAGCCACTTCTCGGCGGTGGCACGCTGCACGGCCATGCCACCGCCGTTCGACACGACCAAGCGAGAGAAATCAAGCCGCGCGAAATCCGCGTCGTTGGCCAGCGCGTTGAACAGCGTATTCACCGCAGGGAACATGTTTACCTGAACTTTGCCTAAGGTGCGCACCAGCCCGGGCAAATCACGCGGGTTGGGGATCAGCAGATTCATCGCGCCGAAGCGTGCGCCCATCAAGGCGCAGATGGTCAGCGCGAAGATGTGATAGAGCGGTAGCGCACAGACGATGGTCAGCGGCCGATCGCCGACCTTGTCCAGCATCGGCTTGAACCAGGCCTCGCACTGAACCAGGTTGGCGGCCACGTTGCGATGTAGCAGCACCGCGCCCTTGGACACACCGGTGGTGCCGCCGGTGTACTGCAGGAAGGCGATGTCATCGGGACGCACATCGGGCCGACGCAGCACCATGCGAAATCCGGCATCGACCGCGTCGTTGAATCGGGTGACGGTGCGCTGCTCATCAAGCGGCAGCTTGAACTCGGGCACCATCCGGCGCAGGTGGCGTACGGCGAAGTTGATGAAGCGGCCCTTCCAGAATCCGAGCAGATCACCCATGGAGGCCAGCACCACATGCCGAACCGGTGTGCGCTCGAGCACCTCCTGCAGCGTGATGGCGAAGTTCTCCAGCACGATCGCTGCCACCGCGCCCGAATCGCTGAGTTGGTGCTCGAGCTCGCGTGCGGTGTACAGCGGATTGACGTTGACCACGACGTAGCCCGCCCGCAGCACGGCGGCGATGGCCACCAGGTACTGGGGCACATTGGGCATCATGATGGCGACGCGCTCGCCTCTTTGCAGCCCGCGCGACTGCAACCAGGCTCCAAGCGACTCGGAGAGCTGGTCCACATCGCGATAGCTCAGCCGGGTATCCATGCACATCAGCGCGTCCCGCTTGGGGTAGCGCTCGAAGGCGTCCTCCAGCGCCGCGACGACGGTCGGGATGGCGTCCAGCGACACCGTGGTCGGAACGCCTTGTGGGTAATGCTCGAGCCAGGGTGTTTGCACGGGATGCGCGGTCAGGGGTTCAGAGTAGCGAATGGTCTGGGCGCTGCTGCCGCGCAGCTACGGTAGTTGTCCTAACAGGGATGCAGATTGCACAGAGTCGGGCGCGTGCGCCCCGGCGCCCGACGGACAGGCAAACAGCTCTTCGGCCAAGCGGGTCTCGCGCTCGCTCACGGTCTGCAGAAAGGGCTCGGCACCGCGCATCTCCCGAAAGGTGTCGAAACCCGCCTCCAGAAAACTCTGCAGGGTGCCCAGGCCGGCGGCTTGCGCTGGCACGCGCATCAGCCGCAAACTGTGACGCAACAGCGGGTTCTTCGTGTAGCGCTCGAGCGAGCGGCCGATCTGCAACATCAGCGCAATCTGGCGCATGCGTTGCTCGCGCTGACCGACCTGTTGCCACGCCAGCAGATACGACGCAGACACCACCGGCACCGCAGGCAGTGCCCGCGCCATCGCGGTGTCGAGCGCCTCGGACAGCGCATGCAACTCGGCCAGCCCGCGCACGGTGCTGACGATGTCCGAGGGAAAAAGCCGCACCAGCGCCGGCACGATGCGCGCGAACTGGGCATCGCGCTGCGTGAAGTCATGCGGGCCATACAGCTCTTCGAGAAAGAACAAGGTCGCACGGGCGAACCGAGGCTGCGCCATCTGGTCGGCGTAAGTCTGCGCAAAGCGCATGTGCTGATAGTGCTTGATGGCGTCCACCTTGGCCTGCAAACCGGGCTCGGCGGGGCGCAGCACGCGCTCGGCCTCGACAGCGTGCAGGTGCTGGAGGATCGCCTGGGCATCGGGCGACATGCAGCAAGACTACCAAACCCCGCCGGCGATCGCTGCAATTTGCCGGGATGCGACACTGCCAGCAGATGAGCCGTCCGCCGATCTCTCACCGCCGCCCGCCGCGGACCAGGCGCTAGCCGCCATGCTGGCCTGGCTGCTTCGCCTGGTGCTGATCGCGGTGTTTGTGCTGGCCGGCTCGCTGCTGACCTGGGGCTTGGCCGCCGGCCAACCGGGCTGGGGCCTGGCCGCTGCGCTGGCAGTGTTTGCCGCTCAGCCCTTGATGCTCGGTGTCGAGTTCATGTTGCAGCGCAAGGCGCACGGCAACGATCCCACGCCGCGGCCGACCACCGCGGCGCTGTGGGCAGCCTGGCAGGCCGAAACGAGCGTTGCCGTCCGCGTGTTCTTCGGGCGTCAGCCCTTCCTTGCTGCGCACGAGCCCGATCACCTGCCGCTGCAGGCCCAGGGCCGGCGCGGCGTGCTGCTGCTGCACGGCTTCATCTGCAACCGCGGGCTGTGGAACCCATGGCTGCGCCGACTGGGCGAACAGGGTGTGCCCGTGGTGGCCGCGACGATGGAGCCGGTGTTCGGCAGCATTGACGACTGCGCTCCCGCGGTCGAGTCCGCCATGCGCCAGCTCGAGCAGTGCACGGGCATGCGCCCGATCGTCGTTGCGCACAGCATGGGCGGCCTGGTGCTGCGCAGTTGGTGGGCAGGTCACGACGGCGACTCGCGCGTGCAGCACGCGATCACTATCGCCTCGCCTCACCATGGCACGGTGCTGGCCCGCTGGGCACTGTGGCGCAATGCGCGTCAGATGCAGCGCGGCTCACCCTGGCTGAAAGCGCTCGCCGGGGCCGAGCCGGTTGAGCGCTACCGCCGATTCACCTGCTTCTTCGGCGCCTGCGACAACATCGTCTTTCCGCCGCTGACGGCCACACTGGATGGCGCGGACAACCGGCACTTGCCCGGCATTGCGCACATGAAGATGATCGAGAGCCAGAGCCCTTGGCAGGCGCTGCAGACCCTGCTTCAGCCTCACGCCGGAGTCGACCACGACACACCGCGCAAGCCGGGCGGCGGTTGAAACCCAGTCAGACGCTGAACTCGCGCTCGCCGGCCAGCACCGCGCCTGGCTCGATCTCGCCCTCGGCCGCAATGCGCTGGCGCACCGCGCTGTAGACCGGCGTGAAGTCGGGCGCCGTGGCATCGAACAGCTGGTAGAAGGAGTCGATGACGAAGTAGGTGTCCTGAAAGCTGTCGATTCGGTAGCGGCTGCGCATCAGCCGCTGCAGATCGAAGCCCACGCGCCGCGGCCCGCTGCTGCGCACGCTGTTCGGCAGTTCACCGGCCGAACTGAGGATGCCCGCACCATAGGCGCGCAGCCCGAGCGGCGTATCGATCAGACCGAACTCCACCGTGTACCAGTACAGCCGCGCCAGCAGCTCGCAGGCATCGAGTCGGCTGGCCTTCATGCCCCCGGCGCCGTAGGCCTGCATGTAATCGGCGAACACCGGGTTGAAGAGCAGTGGCACATGGCCGAACAGGTCATGGAACACATCGGGCTCGACCACGTAGTCGAACTCCTCGGGCCGTCGGATCCAGTCGGTGACAGGGAATCGCCGTGCCGCCAGCAGCGCGAAGAAGGCTTCCTCCGGGATCAGTCCCGGCACCGACACGATCTGCCAGCCGGTGGCCTTGATCAGCCGCTCGGAGATGTCGTCGAAGCGCGGAATGTGCTCGGGCTCGCCCAGCTCGCTGACGGCAGCGATGAACTCGTCGCAGGCCAGGCCGGGCAAATGCTGCAACTGGCGTGTGTAAAGGCGGCGATAGGTGTCGTGGTCGGCCGCGCTGTACTGCGCCCAATCCTGCTCGCACGTGTAGTCGGAGCGCGCCCGCGCATAGTCGCCGCGCGGCGGCCGGTCGCCCGTGCCGTAGGTGACCGGCGCCACGCCGAGATTGACGCCCTTCATGCCTTGGCCAGCACCCCGCGGCGCATCTGGTCGAGTTCGATGCTCTCGAACAGCGCCTTGAAGTTGCCTTCGCCGAAGCCCTGGTCACCTTTTCTCTGGATGAACTCGAAGAAGATCGGCCCTAGCTGGTTCTCGCTGAAGATCTGCAGCAGCAAGGCTCCGGCCTTGCCGTCGACCAGGATCTTGCGCTGCCGAAGCGCAGCCACGTCCTCGCCGTGGCCCGGGATGCGCTTGTCCACCAGCTCGTAGTAGGTGTCGATGGTATCCAGCAGCTTGACCCCCGCGCTGCGCAGCGCGTCCACGGTGGCCGGCAGGTCACCCGCACCCATCGCGATGTGCTGGATGCCTTCGCCGTGGTACTTGTCCAGGTACTCCTGGATCTGCCCGGCCTTCTCGTTGCCTTCTTCGTTGATCGGGATGCGGATGTGACCGCAGGGGCTGGTCATCGCCTTGCTTTTCACACCGGTGACCTGGCCCTCGATGTCGAAGTAGCGCACCTCGCGGAAGTTGAACAGCCGCTCGTAGAACTCGGCCCACTCGCCCATGCGGCCGCGGTGCACGTTGTGCGTCAGGTGGTCGACATAGGTGAGGCCGAAGCCCGGTGGGTTCAGGCTGGCACCGGGCAGCGGCTCGAAGTCGACATCGAAGAAGCCGATGTTGCCGATCTCGCCATCCTGTGCACCGCCCTTGCCGCGCCAACGGTCGACCAGGTAGATCAGGCTGTCGCCGATGCCCTTGATGGCCGGGATGTTCAGCTCGCCCGGGCCAGCCGTGCCGGCGAAACCCCAGGCGCCGAGCGACAACGCCCGCTCGTAGGCGGCCTTGGCGTCCTGCACCCTGAAGGCGATAGCGCAGATGCTCGGCCCGTGCTGGCGAGCGAAGCGCTGCGCGAAGCTGTCCGGCTCGGCGTTGACAAGGAAGTTGATGCCGCCCTGGCGGTACAGGAGCACGTTCTTGCGACGATGCCGGGCGATCGCCACAAAGCCCATGCGCTCGAACAACGCGCCCATGGCTGCGGGGTCGGGCGCGGCGTACTCGATGAACTCGAACCCATTCGTGCCCATCGGGTTGTCCCAGGCGGTCAAGTCCATCGGTGGCTCCTGTGCGTGAAGATCTGTCTCGGAGCCGCCACTGTATGCCCGATGGCGTGCTGGATGCCTGCGATCCAGCACGCGCGTGGCGGCGGACCGCAGGAACCCTGCAAGAATTTCTGGCGCTGTCGCGACATCGCACCACGGCCGCTTCATCATCGACCTGCTGCTCGAGCATCTCAGCGTGCAGGATTGCACGACGAAATTCATGCTCGAACGCGTCAAACACACCACCGCACTGCCGGTCTGAAGGACTCCGCCGATGTTTGAATGGATCAACGACATCGCCGCCTGGCTGCAGACCTGGATGAGTCCGACCGCCGGGCTGTGGGGCGTGTTCTTTTCAGCACTGCTGTCGGCCACCATCCTGCCCGGTTCGAGCGAGGTGGTGCTGACCGCGCTGATCACCGCCTACCCCGACCAGGCGTGGGCGGGCATGGCGGTAGCGACGGTTGGCAATGTCGTTGGCGGCATCACCACCTACTGGATGGGGCACCTCAGCCGCGGCGGTTATGAGCGCATGAAGCGCGTCAAGGTCGATCTGGAGCACCCGCGCATCGCGCGTCTGCGTCGCTGGGGCCCGCCTGCGCTGGTGCTGGCTTTCCTGCCCCTGGTGGGCGATGCGCTGGTGCTCGCCGCAGGCTGGCTGAGGATGCCCTTCTGGGCCAGCATGTTCTGGGTGGCCGTGGGCAAGGCCGCGCGCTATCTGCTGTTGGTGCTGGGGCTGCTGGGCGTGCTCAGCTTTTCCTGAGCGGCGCTTCGGCTTCTCGAGTCAGCCCGCCCCGGGCGCTCAGCTGTCGAGTTCTTGCAGCAGGCGCTGGGTGGGGATGACGCCCATCGTCAGCAGTTCGGCGATGTCGCTCACGTCGTCGGGGATCGCCGGGTTGTCCCAGCCCAGCGCCGTATGTCGCGCCAGCCGCATCGCCAGCAGCACATTGCGCACTTGCGCGCTGTCGGCATGCTGGTCATCGCTGATGCGTACCAGCAGCTCGGGCAGCCGCCAGTCGCGCATCAGCCGTTGCTGCAACTCGGCTGTGGCGATGCCCAACACCTCGCGCTGCGCGTCGGCGGTGCGCAGCGTCGGGTCCTGCGCCTGCAGGTGCTGGATCTGCAGCATCGGCGCCGGGGCGTGGCACCACAGCAGCATCTCGGCGAAGTCGTGCAGCAGCGACGCTTCGTGAATGACCGGGGCGTCGTGGTCCATGCGGTGCACCGCAAAGCCCAGCGCGAAGCCTGCCGCGCGGTAGGCGCGCTGCAGCACATCCTGCAGCCCACGCAGTGCCTGCGGATGCGCCGCCAGATGCTGCTCGACCGAGATCTGCGGGCCGAAGGCGCGGAAGAAGGGTCCGATGCCCAGCATCACCAGCGCCTCGGTCAGGGTTTCGGGGTCGGTGGTTCGCCGCGGCGACGGCTTGCGGGCCACCTGCACCAGCACTTTCAGCGTCATCAACGGATCGTTGCCGAAGGTCCCGGCCAGCGTGTGGGCGTCGACTTCGTCCTCGATCAGGCGCAGCTCTTCCAGCGCCTCTGCGCTGCTGGCGCTCACTGGCACCTCGGCGTGCGCCAGCAGGGTGGCCCAGCCGGCGAGATCACGGCGCAGGTTTGTCGGGGCCAGCGGGCGGGCGGTATGCATCCTGACCGTCGTATCGGCGCTTGCCGGCCCGACTTGAGCCGTTGCAGCCGCCGGCTACAGCGCCAGCATCTGCCCGATGCGCGGTGCCACGCGTCCTTGCAACTGCGCTGTCAGCGCCGCCAGCAGGGCCTCCGGCCCCTGGCCGTGTTCGACCTGCAACCAGGCGCCGCCGGGCGCATCGACGGCAGCCTGGAAAGCCTGCCATGCCGTGCCCATGCGCCGCTGAAGCTCTTCGCTGCCCCAACCTTCGGGCGGTGGCGCGCTGCGCCGCGCCCATTGCGCCGGAGCGAAGAAAAGCACCGGCCGCGGCCCGGGCAGCCCGCGCGAGCCGCCCCGCGCCTGCCAGTGCGCACCGCCGACGCTGCAGCTGTAGGCCAGCCGGCTGCCGAAGTGTTCGTGCACGCGCTGCCGCAGCGCGGCGCTGCCGGCGAAGTCGATATAGACCGTGGCGGCGGCCGCGTCCAGCGTGCCTGGCGTGTCGAGGGCGTCGTAGCCGAGCACCTCATCAAAACAGCCCAGGCCGGCGACGAAGTCGCGATGCGGCGCCGACGTCAGGCCGATCACCCGCGGCCCGCCGGGCTGCCCGCGTCGCTGCGCCAGGCAAAAGGCCGTGCCCCAGGCCGTCTTGCTCGATGCGCTGGACAGCACGATTTGCGAGGCGCCGAAGAAGCCGTGCCCGGCCATGAAGTCGTCGATCAGGAACGAGGTGGTGAACAGCGGCTGCAGCAGCGCGCGCAGGGCTTCTCGCTGCGGCTGCTGCCCGGCGGCGGCGCGCACGCGCTGCAGCCGGTTGTACACGGCAGGCAGTTCACGCCGGTGCGCGCGGGTGTCGACCAGGCTGTCTGCGCTGGCGGCCTCGGCTTGGATCACCAGGTGGCTGCCCATCGGCAGGAAGCCGTAGACGCGATCGCCTACGGCCAACGCCGGGGCACGTGACCCGGTCACCTCGGCGAAGCCCCACACCGGGATGCAGCCCCACTCGGCGTCGTCGGCGGGGAAGAACTGCCAGTACTTCATCGTCTCGCCGAAGACAGCGTAGGTGATGTTATTGGCGGTAAGTGCGAACTGCTGAATACGCAGCCGTGCCTCGCCCTCGGCCAAGGCCCGCGCTGCGGGCGCGTCAGGGTCGCTGACCCAGCGGCTTCGTGTCAGATCGTTGCGGGCCACCAGCAGGCGCTGGTCGGCCTGCGGGCGGGGCTGCGGTTCGGGCATGGTCGGCTCCGGTCAGATCGCGGTCAGATCACCTTCGAACGGCGAGCGTGCCACGCTGGGCGCAGGGCGCAGTCACCTCGGTGACTCGCACCGGCGTGACGGGCCCGCCGCGATCAAAGGCGCTGCACGCCTTCGAGATAGCCCACGAGGCGGCCATCGACAAACAGCGCACCTTCGGGCGCGCCGGCCTCGGCGTAGAACTCGAGCAGCGGCTCGTGTGGCGGTGCGGCGTCCACCACGTGCAGGCGCAGGGCGAGTTGCTCGAGCGCCGCACCGGCCAACCGCAGCGCGGCCGCCAGCAACTGTCGAAAGCGCGGTGTGCCCGTGGGGGTGAGCGGGCGCAGGGGAAAAGTCTTCATCGACATGATCGATCTCCTCGGGCGCGCCGGCGGTGGCGGCCGCGCGCGTCGGTCTTGAGGGCCCCTCAGGGGCTGGGCGGTTTGAGCAGCGCCATTTCGGCGCGCAGGCTGCGGCGTGCCTGCTGGCGCGTGTCGCGTCCACGGTGCACGCCGGCGGCGCGGCGGCGGCCGGCGGCGGCAAACGGGTTGCGCGGCTTGGCGGACGGGACGGTGATGCGGATCGACATGGCGACTCTCCTGGGCAGTATCGGGGGCTGACAACGAAACAGCCCGGAGGCCGCTGGTCCGATGATCAACTTGCGCAGATGATAAATACGCAATTATCAAAGAGCAAGAGAGCTTGCCCGCTGTTGCCGCGACGGCGCGCGCCTCGTTGCGGCAGCGCCACGCGGCATGAGGTCAACGCGTCAGCGGCGGCGCTTGAGCGGCGCCACGCCGCTTTGTGCGCGCAGCCAGACGGTGTGCGCGTCTTCGGCTGGCGCAGACGCGCGGGTGCGTGATGTCGACGTTGGCGCGGGCGCGCCAGGAGCGCCCGGCGGTGTTGGCGCGGCCGGCGGCAGCAGCACCTCGCCCAGCAGATCGAGCAATCGGGTGCGGGCGCGTTGCGGGTGGCGGCGGTAGTAGGTGAGCACCAGGCCGACGATGAAACGCTCGTCGTCGTCGCGAGGGTTGGGCTCGTCGTCGTCCGTGCCGCCCGCTGCGGCGGGCGCTGTCGGACTGGCGGCATCGGCTGAGCGGTGCCGCAGGTCCATCCACCCCACCGGCTTGTGGCAGAGTTGCTCGAACTGGCGCGCCAGTCGCTCGCCGATCTGTCGCGAGCGGCCCTTGATCTGACTCCAGTAGCTGGGCTGTATCTGCACCCGCTCGGCGAAACGCCCTTCCAGCCCGCGCAGCGTGGCCGCATCGGCATGGCGCGCCGTGGCCCGCACGAACTCCTCGAACAGCGCCAGCGCGTTATCCAGACGCACCTGCGCCAGGTCTTTCGGCAAAAGAAGCATGACGCCGATGATAAAGCGCCCTTCACCAGCCTGCGGCCGGGCGGCGCGGCGGCACTGCTAGCCTTGGGGCCGGCGTACCCTGCGCCGCCTAGCCACCGCCGGCCGCCTACCGATGACCCAACACCCTGTCGCCGCGCCGCGTGTGCTGCCGTTGCTCGTATTGGCGCAGTTTCTGGGCACCTCGCCGTGGTTCGCGGTCAACGCCGTGATGCCCGATCTGCAGCGTGAGTTCGGCTGGCCCGCTGCGGCAGTCGGCAGCCTGACCTCGGCGGTGCAACTGGGCTTCATCGTCGGTGCGCTGGTCTTCGCACTGCTCGCGCTGGCCGACAGATTCGAGCCTCGTCGAGTGTTCTTGCTCTGCGCGCTGGCCAGCGCAGGCTGCACGCTGGCGGCCGTGACCTGGGCCGAGTCGTTCTCCGCGCTGCTGGTCTGGCGCGGGCTGACCGGCTTCTTCCTTGCCGGCATCTACCCGGTGGGCATGAAGATCGCCGCGCAGTGGTTTCCGCGCGGCCTGGGCGCGGCGATGGGGCTGCTGATCGGCGCGCTGGTGCTGGGCAGCGCCTTGCCGCACGCGCTGCGGGCGCTGGCCGACGGGCTGACCGGCTGGCCATGGCAGTCGGTGTTCCACGCCGTGGCCGGCGCCTCGCTGCTGGCCGGGGTGCTGCTGATGTGGGGTGTGCCCGAGCCCGCGGTGGCAACGCAGCGCGCTCCGGGGCTCAACCTGCGTGCGCTGCGCAGCCTGGTGACAGACCGCCTGGTGCGCGCCTCGGTGTTCGGCTACTTCGGCCACATGTGGGAGCTCTACACGATGTGGGTGCTGGTGCCTTTGGTGCTGGCCACACGGCTTGTGGGCACGGCAGCGTCCTGGGCGGCTTTCGCTGTGCTCGGCGCCGGCGCGCTGGGCTGCGTGCTGGGTGGCTGGGCGGCCCTGCGTGTAGGCAGCGCGCGCGTGGCCGGGGCGCAGCTGGCCACCAGCGGCCTGTGCTGCCTGGCCGCGCCGTGGCTGATCGATGCCCCGGCGCCGCTGTTCTACGGCTGGTTGGTTTTGTGGGGCATCACCGTGGCCGGTGACTCGCCGCAGTTCTCGGCGCTCACCGCCAGCAACGCGCCGCGAGACGGCGTGGGCAGCGTGCTGACGCTGACCAACAGCATCGGCTTCGCCATCAGCATCGTCAGCATCCAGATCTTCGTGGTGCTGGCGCAGACGGTGCCGCTGGCTCAGCTGCTGCCCTGGCTGGCCGTGGGGCCGGCGCTTGGACTGCTGGCGCTGCGCCCACTGCTGCGGTGACGGGCCGCGGCTGAGTCCGCTGCGGCGCCGCTCAGGCGGCCCTGTCGCTGCTGACCTTGGGCGCGGTCTTGACGCTCGCCAACATGGTGACCGCAAGCACCGTCACCACCACGCCGAGCGAGACCAGCACCGGGATCTTGAAGAAGTCGACGATCAACATCTTGGTGCCGATGAAAACCAGAACGATCGCCAGGCCGTAGCTCAGCAAATGGAACTTCGAGGCCACTGCGGCGAGCAGGAAGTACATCGCGCGCAGGCCGAGGATGGCGAAGATATTGCTCGTCAGCACGATGAACGGGTCCATCGTGATGGCGAAGATGGCCGGGATGCTGTCGACGGCGAAGATCACGTCGGTCAGGCCGATCAGCGCGATCACCAGCAGCATCGGCGTGGCGATCTTCTTGCCGTTCTCGATGGTGAAGAACTTCTCACCGTCGAAGTTCTTGCTCACCGGCAGCACGCGGCGCAGCAACTTGAGCGCCGGGTTGCTCTCCAGGTCAGGCTCCTGCCCGGCGGCCCACCACATCTTCACGCCGGTGATCACCAGGAAGGCGCCGAACAGGTACAGCACCCAGTGGAACTGCGCGATCAGCCAGGCGCCGAGCAGGATCATCACCGTGCGCAGCACGATGGCGCCGATGATGCCGATCATCAGCACGCGCTTCTGGTAATCCGGCGGCACCGCGAAGTAGGTGAAGATCATCAGGAAGACGAAGATGTTGTCCACCGCCAGGCTCTTCTCTATGAGGTAGCCGGTCAGGAACTCCATGCTCTTCTGGTTGGCCAGCGCCGTGCCGTGGTCCTGGTAGACCGCCCACCAGAAGAAGGCGTTGAACGAGAGGCTGAGCATCACCCAGACGATCGACCAGTTGAGCGCTTCTTTCACGGTGACCGAGTGCGCCCCCTGCTTCTTCAGCACGACGAAGTCGATGAAGAGGGCGACGAGGACGGATACGACAAAAAAGCCCCACAGCCAGGCCGGCGCGATGGTGTCCATGGACACTCCCGAGAGTTTGGGTTGAGTTCGCGCCGGAAGGTCTTGCGGGGGAGGAGGAGTCCCTGCGGGCCCGGGAGCGGTGCGGCTGACGCCGGTGCTCCGTATTGACGGGGTGCCGCGACAACGGGGCGTTTCGCCCTGGGCTGCCTGCTACTCCCCTTCCGACAGCGCGGATGCTAACCGACCCAGTCGACGCCCGGCACAGAAAGAGGGGTTTCGCGGCGTGCCAAATGCGCGCTGGGGCGGCCTAGTCTTCCTCGGGGTGCCGGAACGCGCCCACAAGCAACTGCTGCACCCCGGGTGGCACGGCCTCGTAGTGCGACAGTTCGACGGTGTAGCGGCCCTGGCCGCTGGTCATCGCGTTGAGCCGCGACTGGTAGCCCGACAACTCGCTCATCGGCGCCTGCCCGAACACCACCATCTGGCCGGCCACGCCGTTGGTGGTGCCGCTGACCACGCCGCGGCGCGACGACAAATCGCCGGTGATGTCGCCCGTCGCGCCGTCGGGCGCGGTGATCTCCAGGTGCACGATCGGCTCGAGCACGATCGGCCGCGCCGCCTGCATGGCGGCGAGGAATGCCTTGCGCCCCGCCGTGACGAAGGCGATCTCCTTGCTGTCCACGCTGTGGTGCTTGCCGTCGTGCACGACCACACGCACGTCGACCACCGGGCAGCCGGCGATGGCGCCGCTGGAGAGCACTTCGCGCACGCCCTTTTCCACCGCCGGGATGAACTGGCTGGGGATGACCCCTCCGCGGACTGCATCGACGAAC
Organism: Burkholderiales bacterium; assembly: GCA_038331055.1. GTDB lineage: Bacteria > Pseudomonadota > Gammaproteobacteria > Burkholderiales > Burkholderiaceae_C > Rubrivivax. The sequence goes on along the minus strand of JBBQOR010000014.1, from coordinate 2,160 downwards.
TCGAAGCCGGCGCCGCGTGCAAGCGGCTCGACGCGCAGGAAGACTTCACCGAACTGCCCAGCACCGCCGGTCTGCTTCTTGTGCCGGTGGTGGCCCTCGGCGGTGGCGCTGATGGTCTCGCGGTAAGCAATACGCGGCGGGCGCGTGTCGACCTCGAAGCGGTAGCTCTCCTTCATGCGCTCGAGCAGCATGCGCAGGTGCAGCTCGCCCAGCCCGTAGACCACCGTCTCGTTGGTGCTCGCCACATGCTCGACCTTCAGGCAGGGATCCTCGGCCACCAGTTTGGCCAGGATCTCCCAAAGTTTCTGCTCGTCACCGTGTCGCCGCGGCCCGACGGCGAGGCCGTGCACCGGCTGCGGAAACACCAGCGGCCGCAGGTGGATGTGATCGTCCTCGGCGGCGTCGTGCAGCACGGCGTCGAAGTGCAGCTCGTCCACCTTGGCCAGCGCGACGATGTCGCCGGGCAGCGCTCGCGACACCTCCACATGCTCGCGGCCCTGCAGCATGTACAGGTGGTTGACCCTGAACGGCTTGCGCGCGTCGCCCACGTAGAGCAGGCTGTCGCGGTTGAGCGTGCCCTGCCAGACGCGGCAGATGCCGAGCCGGCCCACATAGGGGTCGTTGGTCACCTTGAAGACATGGGCCAGCACATGCAGCCGCGGGTCGGGCTCGGCGCGCATCGGTTGTGCCGCAGCGCCCTCGCCGATCAGGAAGTCCGGCGGGTTCGCCTCGGTCGGGTTGGGCAGCAGCCGCACGATGATGTCCAGCAGCTCGGCCACGCCCGCGCCGCTGCGCGCCGAGGTGAAGCAGACCGGAATCAGGTGCCCTTCGCGCAGGGCCTGCTCCAGCGGCACGTGCAGCTCGGCGGGGTCGATGTCGCCTTCGTTCAGGTAGCGCTCGACGAAGTCGGCGTCGACCTCGACCACCTGCTCGACCAGTGCGCGGTGCGCCGCGTCCACCGCGCCGAAGTCGCTGTGGCCGCCGCGGTTGTAGAAGCAGTCGACTACCTTCGTCGCCCCGGCGTCGGGCAGATTCAGCGGCAGGCAGACGCGGCCGAAAGCGGCCTGGATCTGTGCCAGCAGCGCGGCCAGGTCGACCCCCGGCGCATCGATGCGGTTGACGATGATCAGGCGGTCGAGGTGGCGCTCGGCGGCATGGTTCATCATGCGCTGGGCCATCGGCTCGAGGCCGACCGCGGCGTTGATGACCACCGCCACCGTCTCTACCGCCTCCAGCGCGGGCAGCGACTGGCCGAGGAAGTCGGCGCCGCCCGGCGTGTCGAGCAGGTGGATGCGTGTGCCGGCGTGCGTCAGGTGCATCACGCTGGTGTTGAGCGAGTGCTGCATGCGCCGCTCGAGCGCATAGCAGTCGCTCACCGTGCTGCCGCGCTCGACGCTGCCCTGCGACTTGATCGCGCCGCTGCGGTGCAGCAGTGCCTCGGCCAGCGTGGTCTTGCCGGCGGCGGCCGGACCGACCAGCGCCAAGGTGCGCAAGGCACTGACACCGCTGACTGCATCGGGGCTTGGCGCGGGGTTGGGCATCTCGTTGTCTCCTGGTTCGAGCCGCCTTCAGCGCGCGGCTGGGTCAGTCCGGGGCGCGGGTCTCCTGCACCACGGAGGGTGCGGCGGACTGCAGCGTGAGCGTGAAGCCGACCCGAAGACTGGGCACTGAACGCGGGACCGGGGCCAACCGGCTGTTGGCGGCGTCGACCGACGGTTCCGTGCCGGGCGCGGTCTCGGTGCCGGGGCTCTCGGGGTCTGGATTGGGCATGAGCTCAGTCAGTCAGAGCCCCAGTATCGCGTGATGCGGGTGCCGCCGCAATGCGGCGCAGCGCGCCAGTTCGCTCAACGGCCTATTGGAAGGCCACTTCCGCAAAGCTGCGCAGCTTGCGGCTGTGCAACTGGTCCAGACGCTGCGCGCGCAGCAGCTCCATCGCATGCAGCCCGATGCGCAGGTGCTGGTCCACGCGCTCGCGGTAGAAGATGTTGGCCATGCCCGGCAGCTTGATCTCGCCGTGCAGCGGCTTGTCGCTCACGCACAGCAGCGTGCCGTAGGGCACGCGGAAGCGGAAGCCGTTGGCGGCAATGGTGGCGCTTTCCATGTCCAGCGCCACCGCGCGGCTCTGGCTGAAGCGGCGCTCGGGGCCCGGATGCGGCAGCA
>JBBQOR010000013.1:0-14585 GCA_038331055.1 Burkholderiales bacterium | reverse complement strand
CGCCTGGCGCGTACTGCCGCAGGCCCACGGCCGGCTGCACATGCAGCGCCGCGAGCTGCGCCCGCTGCTCACCACCGGCGGCTGGCTCACCGTGGGCAACCTCGTCAGCCCGTTGATGGGCTATGCCGACCGCTTCATCATCGCCGCCGCCGCCTCGGCCGCAGCGGTGGCCCACTACGCCACACCGCAGGAGATCGTCACCAAGCTGTGGATTGCCCCGGCGGCGCTGACGGCGGTGCTGTTTCCGGCCTTCGCCGGTGCCGCAGTGCGCGGCGGCTCGGGCGGCTCGGGCAGTTGGGCGCTGGCGCTGCACAGCGTACGCTGGCTCTTCGTGGCGCTGTTGCCGCCGACGCTGGCGCTGGCGCTGTTCGCACACGAGCTGCTCGGGCTGTGGATCGGCGCCGCCTTCGCACAGGCCAGCGCGCCGCTGCTGCAGGTGATGGCAGCCGGCATCCTCATCAACTGCCTCGCGCATGTGCCGCTGACCTTGCTGCAGGGCGCAGGGCAGGTGCGCGCGACCGCGCTGCTTCAGCTCGTGCAGGTCGTGCCCTACCTCGCGCTGCTCGCCTGGGCCAGTGCGCGGCATGGCGCCGCCGGCGCGGTGGCGGTGTGGTTCCTGCGCATGGTCTTCGATACCGCGGTGCTGTTCTGGCTGGCGTGGCAGACGCACGCACCGCGCCGCGACCTTCACTTCGGCGCCCACGCCGCAGCAGCGGCAGGCACGGCCGCGCTGGCCTTCGCGCTGTGCGCGGCAGATGTGGCTGCACCCGCGCGGCTGGCCGCGTGGACCATCGCCGTATGCGCTGCGGCGCTGCTGTTGCGGCCCTGGGCGGTTCTGCAGCCGCCGCGCGTTGACACGCTGCCTGCGACATGACCGGCGCGCAAGACGAGCTTCCCTGGGTCACCCTGGTGACCCCCGCCTACAACCAGGGCGAGTATTTGGCCGAGACCATCGACAGCGTGCTCGCGCAGGACTACCCGCGGCTCGAGTACATCGTGCTCGACGACGGCTCCGCGGACAGCACGCCGCAGGTGCTTTCGCGTTACGGCACCCGCGTGCGCCACGACCGCCATCAGAACATGGGGCAGGCGCGCACCCTGAACCGCGGCTGGTCGATGGGCCGCGGCGCGCTGCTCGGCTACCTGAGCTCGGACGACCGGCTCGCGCCGCAGGCCATCGGTCGGCTCGTCGAGGCGCTGCGGCAGCACCCGCAGGCGGTGGTCGCCTATGGCGACTTCGACATCATCGACACTGCAGGCGCGCACATCCGCACCGCGCGCACAGAGGACTTCGACGCGCACCGGCTCGCGGTGGACATCGTGTGTCAGCCCGGCGCAGGTGCATTGTTCAGGCGCGAGGTGCTCGACCGCGTCGGCGGCTGGTCCGAGACGCTGCGCCAGGTGCCCGACTACGAGTTCTGGCTGCGCGCCTCGCGGCTCGGGCCCTTCGTGCGCATGCCCGAGGTGCTGGCCGCGTACCGCGTGCACGAAGGCTCGGCCTCGTTCCGCGCCACCACGTCCGAGCGCAGCAACGAGATCGTCGACGTGATGCAGCGCCACTGGGCGGGTCGCAGCGGTGCCGAGGTCGAGCGGTCGCTTGCCACCGCGCACCTGATCGCGGCGAAGAGCCACGCGCAGTCGGGCCGGCTCGCCGAAGCGCTGCGCGACTGGCGCCGCGCGGCATCGCGCGGGCCGGCGGTGGCCTTCGCGCCTGGCAGTGCACGGACCCTGCTCGCCGGGCTGCTGCGGCGGTTCGCCTATCGGACGCGGGAGCGGTTTCGGTGAGCGCAACCTTGCCACTGAGCCCGACCCCGTCGGCCCCGGCGCGTGCAAGGCGCGCCGTAAGCGCGTTCGACCTCGTCGTCATCGCGGCAGTCGGCCTGTGGTCCTGGCTCGCCTTTGCCGGCGGCGGTGACGACTTCTCCTACGACTACGGCAACTACATCGCCTACTTCGAGCGCCTGCGTGATCTCGGCGCCGACGACCTGTGGGCGCAGCTGCAAGCCTTCTTCCCCTACCCCTACGTGCTGGTGCCGCCGGCCGGCTTCTTCGAGATCGGCTTCGTCGGAGTGACCTGGTCGCTGCTCGTCGCCGGTCTCGGCGCCGAGACCGTCTATGCCCTCGTCGGCACGGCGTCGATCGTGCTGCGGCTGGTGCTGCTGCGCGCGCTCGGCCTGGGCTGGCTGACCGTGGCGCTGGTCACCGTCTACTCGGTCACGCTGTTCGAGGCCAATGCGATCCGCCTGGGCTGCGCGCTCACCGCCACCGTCGCCGCGCTGTGGGCCTGGCGCCGCGGCCGCGTACTGGCCGCTGCGCTGCTTCTGGTGCTCGCGCCGCTGTTCCATCTGCAGTCGCTGGCGTTTGCCCTGCCCTTGACGCTGGCGCTGGTCTGCGCGCCGCTGCTGCGCCGCCATCGCGCGTGGCGTCTGGCCGCGCTGGCGATCACGCTGGCGGCGGCCCTCGGCGTCGTCCTGGCACCGGGTCTGAGCGACTTCGGCAAACTCAACGAGTACGCCGACACCGCCGCCGGCTCGGTCGGCCTGAACCTGGCCTCGGTGTCGGGCGCGCTGGCGCTGGCGCTGGGCTCGTGGGTGTTTGTGCAGCGCTTCAGCGCTCGGTCGCCGCTGGCGGACGCCGCCGGCCGGGACGCCGACCTGTGGTCGGCCGTGCACATCGCCGCGCTGCCGGCAGTGGTGCTGGTGCTGCTGGCGGTCTCGCTCGGCCCGCTCGGCGACCGGGTCTGGCAGTTCGGCTTCATGGCCGCCATCGCGGCCCTGCCGCTGGGCCGGGCCTGCGCGCGCACGGCCCGCCGCCGCCTGCCGGTGACCGCCTATGACCTGGCGCTGCACCTGTGCCTGGCGATCTCGGTCATCAACGTGACCCTGCGCTACCCGCTGTCGAACTTCTTCGCGCCGCTGTTGCCCTACGTGCCGATTACCCCGGCCACCTTGATCGTGCTCTGACGATGCCCGCCTCCGACCCCGCCCGCTTCTACCTCGAAGGCGAGTACGAACGCCGCAACCCCGACTGGGACCGCGCCGACGCAGGCTGGAAGGCAGCCCAGGTCGCGCGGCTGCTGACCGACCACCGGGTGAGCCCGGCTTCGGTGCTGGAGGTCGGTTGCGGCTCGGGCGCGGTGCTGCTGGCGCTGCACGAGCGATGGCCCGCCGCCGCCTTCGAGGGCTGGGACATCGCGCCTGGCGCCGCGCGGCTGTGGCCCGCGCAGGGCCCTGTGCGATTCCACCAAGGCGACTTCCTTCAGTCGCCGATGTCGCACCACGACCTGGTTCTGCTGCTCGATGTCATCGAGCACGTGGCCAACCCGCACGACTTCCTGACCCGGCTGCGGCCGCGCGGCGAATTGTTCGTGCTGCACGTGCCGCTGGACCTTTCCGTAGCCAGCGTGTGGCGCGAGACGCCGCTGCTGGGCCAGCGCCGCGGCGTCGGCCACATCCACTACTTCACGCGCAACCTCGCGCTCGAGCTGCTCGCCGAGTGCGGCTTCGAGGTGCTCGAGGCGCGCTTCACCGGCGCGCACCTGCGCCCGCGCGCCACGCTCGCCGGGCGCGCTGCGTCGCTGGCCCGGCGCGCCGTGTTCGCGCTCGGCCGCGAGCGCGGCGTGCGCCTGCTCGGCGGCGATACGCTGCTGGTGATGGCGCGCCCGCGCGACGGTGCCGGCGCACCCCCGGTCTCGGACCCTCCGACCCCGATGCCATGAAAGAAGACCTTGTCCCGTTGGTCGTGCACGGGGGCCCACCACGTTGAGTTCCGCACCGGGTGCGACGCTGCTGTACGCCCCCAACCTGCACACCGGCGGCGGCCTCGTGCTGCTTCAGGGGCTGCTGCGCTGCTGGGGCGGCATCGCGCCGCGCGTGGCCTGGCTCGACCGGCGCGCCCAGGCGCTGCTGCCGGTGCCCGCCGGCGTCGAGGTGCACTGGGTATCAGCCACCGTGGCCTCGCGCTGGGCCGGCGAGCGCGCACTGCAACGCCGCGCGCGCCACGGCGACACGCTGCTGTGCTTGAACGGCCTGCCGCCGCTGCTGAAGAGCGCCGCGCGCGTTGTCGTGTTCCAGCAGAACCGCCACCTGCTGGGTCTGACGCCGTTGTCCGACTTCAAGCCGCGCACCGCAGTGCGGCTGGGCTTCGAGCGCGCGGTGGCGCGGCACGGGCGCAGGCGCGTCGACGAGTACATCGTGCAGACGCCCTCGATGGCAAGGCTGGTGGCGGCGTGGTACGGCGGCAGCGGGCCGCGCGCGCTGCGCGTGCTGCCCTTTGCCGAGGACGCGGCGGCGGGCGCGCCGCCGGCGAACAAAGCCGAAGCCGAGACTGAATGGGACTTCGTCTACGTCTCCGACGGCGAAGCACACAAGAACCACCGACGTCTTCTCGAAGCCTGGCGGCTGCTCGCGGCGCAGGGTCTGAAGCCACGGCTGGCGCTGACGCTGTCGGCGCGCGACGGCGCGCTCGCCACCGAGGTGGCCGCGGCCCGTCAGCGCGAGGGCCTCGAGGTGCACGACCTGGGGCCGATGAGCCGCGCGCAGGTGCTGGCGCTGTACCGCCGCTCGCGTGCGCTGATCTTCCCTTCGCTGTCCGAGTCCTTCGGCCTGCCTCTGGTCGAGGCGAGTCAGCTGGGCCTGCCGATCCTTGCGCCGGAGTTGGACTACGTGCGCGATGTGTGCACCCCGGCGCAGACCTTCGACGCGCTGTCGCCGGTATCGATCGCGCGCGCGGTGCGGCGCTTCCTCGGGCAGCCCGAGCCGCCAATCGAACTGGCGGCGCCCTCAGCGTTGTGGGACGCGCTGGCCTCGCCGGCGGCGCCAGCTTGAGCGCGACGCGCGACCGCCCCACGCCATGCGCATCCTCGTCTTCAGCCAGCACTTCTGGCCCGAGAGTTTTCGCATCAACGACGTCGTGCGTCAGTTGCACGCCGCCGGCCACCAGGTGAGCGTGCTCACCGGCCAGCCCAACTACCCGGGCGGCGCAGTGTTCTCGGGCTACCGCGCCGCCGCCAGCGGTGTCGAGGACTGGCAGGGCGTGCCCATCCACCGCGTACCGCTGCTGCCGCGCGGCCAGCCCTCGGCGCTGCGGCTGGTGGGCAACTACCTGAGCTTCATCGCCAGCGCCGCCACCTTCGGCGCGTGGCGGCTGCGCGGGCAGCCCTTCGACGTGATCCTGGTCTACGCCACCTCGCCGCTGCTGCAGGCACTGGCCGCGGTGGCGCTGGCGCGGCTGAAGCACTGCGCGCTGGTCACCTGGGTGCAGGACCTGTGGCCGCAGAGCCTGCAGGTCACGGGCTACGTCAGGCACCCGCGTGCGCTGGCGGCGGTGGCCGCCGTGGTGCGCTGGATCTACGCGCGCAACACGCTGCTGCTGGTGCCCTCGCAGGCCTTCGTCGCGCCGGTGCGCGCGCTGGCGCCGGGCCGGGTGCCTGTCCTGTGGCACCCGAACCCCGGTGACGATGCCGATGCGGCCATCGATGACGCCGTCGCATCGCCCGCCTTGCGGCTGTCGCCGGGCTTCAACATCGTCTTCGCCGGCAACCTGGGCCTGGCGCAGGCGCTGGACGCCGTGCTCGATGCGGCAGCGCAGTTGCAAAACCTGGCGGATGTGCGCTTCGTGCTGGTCGGCAGCGGCCAGCGCAGCGACTGGCTGGCCGAGCAGGTGCACGCGCGCGGCCTGGAGAACGTCGATCTGCCCGGCCGCTTCGAGCCGGCGCAGATGGCCGGCATCTACGCGCAGGCCCAGGCGCTGCTGGTGTCGCTGAAGAGCGACCCGGCCATGGCGATGACGGTGCCGAGCAAGGTGCAAAGCTACCTGGCGGCCGGGCGGCCGATCCTGGCCGCCCTGGACGGCGAAGGCGCGCGGCTGGTCACCGAGGGCGGCGCCGGCATCGCCAGCCCCGGCGGCGACGGCACGGCCCTGGCCGCAGCCGTCCGCCATCTGCACGCGTTGCCCGAGGCCGAACGCCAGCGCATGGGCGAGGCCGGCCGACGCGTCTACGTCGAGCACTTCTCGCCAGCGCGACTGACGCCCCGGCTGCTGGCGCACCTGCGGGACGCCGCCACCCGCCACCGGGCTGCCGGCTGGGCTGGCGGCGGGGTTGGCGACTGACGAGGCAGGCGACAATAGGGCCCCTCATGTGCCGGCCCGGTGCCCGCAGCACCCGCAGCACCCGCAGCACCCGCAGTACCCCCACCACGCGCACCGCCCGGCCGCATCCCGACCAGCCCTGATCCGCCCGATGTCTGCAGACCCCGCCCCCACCCGCTTGCTCGTGCTCGGCGCCACCGGCATGCTGGGCAACGCGATGCTGAGATTCTTTGCCGACAGCCCGGGCTTCGAGGTACACGGCTCGGCGCGCAGCGCTGGCGGCGTGACCCGGCTGCGCGAGGATCTTCGCCCACGCGTGATCACCGGTGTCGATGTGGAGAACCCCGACGCGCTGGCCGGCCTGCTGGCGCGCACGCGGTCGCAGGTGGTGATCAACGCCGTCGGCCTGGTCAAGCAGCTGGCCGAAGCCGACGACCCGCTGGCCGCACTGCCGATCAACGCGTTGCTGCCGCACCGGCTGGCGCGGCTTTGCGGCCTGGCCGGCGCGCGGCTGGTGCATGTCAGCACCGACTGCGTCTTTGCCGGCACGCGCGGCGGCTATGCCGAGGCCGATGCGCCCGACGCGCAAGACCTGTACGGCCGCTCCAAGCTGCTCGGCGAAGTCACCGACGCGCCGCACGCGATCACGCTGCGCACCTCGATCATCGGCCACGAACTGGCCAGCGCGCATGGGCTGGTCGGCTGGTTCCTGGCCCAGCGCGGCGCCGTCAAGGGCTATGCGCGGGCGGTGTTCTCCGGGCTGCCGACCGTCGAGCTGGCGCGTGTGGTGCGCGACCAGGTGCTGCCGCATCCACAGCTCAGCGGCCTGTGGCATGTGTCGGCGGCGCCGGTCGACAAGCTGAGCCTGCTGCGGCTGGTGGCCGAACGCTACGGCCACCGCATCGACATCGTGCCCGACGAGCGCGTCGCCATAAACCGTTCGCTGGACTCTTCGCGCTTCCGCGCGGCCACGGGCTGGACCCCACCGGCCTGGCCCGAACTCGTGCAGCGCATGCACGCTTTCTCCTGAAACCTCAGCTTCCAGACCATCCGCCCATGTTCAAGGACAAGGTCCTCCTCATCACCGGCGGCACCGGCTCGTTCGGCAACGCCGTGCTCGACCGTTTCTTGCACAGCGATTTCGCCCAGATCCGCATCTTCAGCCGCGACGAGAAGAAGCAGGAAGACATGCGCCTGCGGCTGAAGAACGACAAGGTGAAGTTCCTCATCGGCGACGTGCGCCACTACGACAGCGTGCACGACGCGCTGCGTGGCGTGGACTACGTGTTCCACGCAGCGGCGCTGAAGCAGGTGCCCTCGTGCGAGTTCTATCCGATGGAGGCGGTGCGCACCAACGTCGTCGGCGCCGAGAACGTGATGCGCGCGGCCATCGCGCACGGCGTGCGCCGCTGCGTGGTGCTGTCCACCGACAAGGCGGTCTACCCGATCAACGCGATGGGCATGTCCAAGGCGCTGATGGAGAAGGTGATGGTGGCCAACAGCCGCCTGGCCGACCCGGCATGCACGGTCTTGTGCGCGACGCGCTATGGCAACGTGATGGCCTCGCGCGGTTCGGTGATCCCGCTCTTCGTGGACCAGTTGCTGGCCGGCAAGCCGCTGACCCTGACCGACCCGAACATGACGCGCTTCCTGATGTCGCTCGAGGAGTCGGTCGACCTGGTGCTGTACGCCTTCACCAACGCGCAGCCGGGCGATATCTTCGTGCAGAAAGCGCCCGCCTCCACCGTCGGCGACCTGGCGCAGGCACTCAAGGAGCTGCTGGCCTGCGACAACCCGCTGAAGATCATCGGCACGCGGCACGGCGAGAAGCTTTACGAGAGCCTGGTGTCGCGCGAGGAGATGGCGCGTGCCGAGGACCGCGGCGGCTACTACCGCATCCCCGCCGACGGCCGCGACCTGAACTACGACAAGTACTTCGTCGAGGGCGAGACGCGGGTCTCCGAGATCGACGACTACACCTCGCACAACACGACCCGGCTGGACGTCGAAGGCGTCAAGCGGGTGCTGCTGAAGCTGCCCGAGATCCGCGAGGTGGCGCGTGTCTGAGGTGCAGGGCCAGCGCATGAAGGTGATGACGATCGTCGGCACGCGGCCGGAGATCATCCGCCTGTCGCGCACCATCGCGCTGCTCGACCAACACACCGACCACGTGCTGGTGCACACCGGCCAGAACTACGACTACGAGCTCAACGAGGTCTTCTTCAGCGAGCTGGGCATCCGCCGGCCCGACCTGTTCTTGGAGGCCGCCGGCGCCAACGCCGCCGAGACCATCGGCCGCGTGATCATCGCCGCCGACCGCGCCTTCGAGCAGCACGCGCCCGAGGCGTTGCTGCTGCTGGGCGACACCAACAGCGGCCTGGCGGCCATCGCCGCCAAGCGGCGCAAGCTGCCGATCTTCCACATGGAAGCCGGCAACCGCTGCTTCGACTTCCGCGTGCCCGAGGAGATCAACCGGCGCATCATCGACCACACCGCAGACATCAACCTCAGCTACAGCCAGATCGGGCGCGAGTACCTGCTGCGCGAGGGCCTGCCGCCCGACCAGGTGATCGTCACCGGCAGCCCGATGCGCGAGGTGATCGAGCACTACCGCGCCGGCATCGAGGCCAGCGACGTGCTGCCGCGGCTGGATCTGTTGCCGCGCGGCTATTACGTGGTCAGCGCGCACCGCGAGGAGAACGTCGACGATCCGGCGCGGCTGGCGATGCTGTTCGACCTGCTGCAGGCGCTGAGCGAAGCGCGCGGGCTGCCGATCATCGTCAGCACGCACCCGCGCACCAGAAAGCGCATCGAGGCGCTGGGCCGGCCGACGCCTGCACTGGTGCAGTGGCACAAACCCTTCGGCTTTCTCGACTACATCCGGCTGCAAAGCCAGGCGCGCTGCGTATTGTCGGACAGCGGCACGATCACCGAGGAGTCGAGCATCCTCAACTTCCCGGCGCTCAACCTGCGCGAGGTGCACGAGCGGCCAGAGGGCGTGGAAGAAGCGGCCGTGATGTTCGTCGGCCTGTCGGCCGCGCGCATGCTGCAGGCGCTGACGCTGGTCGAGGCGCAGCCGCGCGGTCCGGACGAGCACCAGCGGCTGCTGCGACTGGTGCACGACTACGCGCCGGCCAATGTCTCGCACAAGGTGCTGCGCATCATCCTCAGCTACACCGACTTCGTGAACCGCCGCGTCTGGCGGCAGCCGGGCTGACCGCGGCCATGCACGCTGCCTTGCCATCGAGGTCCGTCACAGCGGCGCTGCTGCTGGCGGCGTTTGCCCTGCTGCCGGCGCCGGCCTGGGCCTATGTCGACCCCAATGCGGGCGGCCTGCTGCTGCAGCTGCTGGCGCCCGTGTTTGCCGCGGTCGTCGGCGGCTGGCTGTTCCTGCGCCGCTGGATCGCCGACCTGACGCGCCGGCTGTGGCGGCGGGTGACGGGCCGCGGCGGCCCGCCCGAGGAGTGAGTCTGCCGTCGGCCCGCCTGGGGCCGCTATGGACCGCTGCGCTGGCGGCGGTGGTGCTGCTGTGGCTGCCGCTGGTGGTGATCCCGATCCTCGACGGGCTGCTCTTCGTGTCCACGCCGCGCGAACTCGCGCGCGACCTCGGGCTGCTCTGGCTGCTGGGCATGTTGCCGGCCGCCTTGCTGGCGCTGACGGGATGGCTGGCGGCACGGCTGGCCGGTGCGGCAGGCGCGGGCGCGCGCACCCGCGACGCACTGGGCTGGGCGGTGGCGCTGCTGCCGCTGGTCTGGATCTGCACCTGGCACGGCGCGCGCATGCTGTGGACCTGGACCCGCAGCGTGGCCGGGCTGGAGCTGACCATCACCTCTGGGCTGCGCTGGTTCGTCATGGGCCTGCTGCTGGCGGTGCTGGCGCTGCTGATCGTTCGGCTGCGCCCGGCCTCGGTGCTGGCCCGGCTGTCGGGCAGCCTGCTGGCCTTGCGCCCCGCGGCGGCGCTGGTGATGCTGCTGGCGCTGGGGGCCGTGCTGCAGAAACCGCCCGCCGTGAGTTGGCGCGACGACCCGCGGCCGGCGGCGGTGGAGCGCGCCGCGCCCGGACCCAGGCCCAGGCCCGACATCGTGCTGATCTCCATCGACGCGCTAGCCGCGGCCGACGCCGATGCCTGCAATCCGCAGTCAGTGCAGATGCCGCGGCTGGCGGCGCTGGCGCAGCGCAGCAGTTGCTTCACGCGCTTCTACACGTCGAGCAACTTCACCACGCCGACGGCGTCGACGATGGAAAGCAGCCTGCTGCCGTGGTCGCACTTCGCCACCCAGCCGGACTCGAAGATGCTGCCTGCCGTGCGCGGCCACTCGCTGGCGGCCGTGCTGCGCGCGCAGGGTTGGCGCACGCATTCGATCACCGACAACCTGCTGGCCAGCCCGCTGCACCGCGGCAGTTTCGCCGCGTGGAGCAGCAGCGCCCTGGCCCACACCACGCTGTTCGGCAACCTGTTCCGCGGCGCGATGACGGTGTTTCCAGAGACCGCGCTGCCGCGGCTGACGGCCACCGCGCTGGGCTTCCTCGGCGCCTTCGACATGGCGGTGCACGGCGAGCAGAGCCCCTACGCGTCGGAGCGCACCTACGCGCTGGTGCTGCAGCGGCTGGCCGCAGAAGGCCGCAGCGCGCCGCAGTTCATCTGGGCGCATACGCTGCCGCCGCACTCGCCCTACCTGCCGCCGCCCTCCACCCGCCACCGGCTGCTGCCGCCGGGTGAGCTGGAGCGCTGGAGCGACATGCTGCCCGACAACATCGAGTACGCCCCGGCGCTGCAGCCGCTGGTCGACAAGCACCGGCTGCGCTACCGCGAAAGCATCATGGCCGCCGACGCCGCGCTCGGCGAGTTCCTCGACGAGTTGCAGCGCCAGGGCCGGCTGGACGGCGCGCTCATCGTCATCAGCGCCGACCATGGTGAGTCCTTCGAGCAGGGCCTGATCGGCCACGCCGGCCCGCGCCTGCATGACGTGCTGATCCGCGTGCCGCTGGTGCTCAAGCTGCCCGGGCAGCAGGTCGGGCGGGTGATCGGGCAGCCCGTCAGCCAGGCCGACCTCGCGCCGACGCTGCTGGATGTGGCCGGCGCACCGCCACTGCCGCGCGCCGAGGGGCGCTCGCTGCGCGCCTTGCTCGAAGGCGGCGCGCTGCCGCCGGCACCGGTGTTTTCGATGACGATGGAGCGGCAGAGCCGCTTCCGCCCCCTCTCCAGCGGGCGCTTCGCGGTGATCGACGGCGACGACAAGCTGGTCAGCGAGCGCCAGCCTGGCGCGCCGGTGCAAGACCAACTGTTCGACCTGCGTGCCGACCCCGGCGAGCAGCGCGACCTGGCCGCCCAGCGGCCCGAGCGCGTGGCTGCGCTGCGCGCGCTGCTCGATGCACGGCTGGGTGCCGCCGAGGCGGCGCGGCTGGCGGCCCAAGCGCGCTGAAACCCGCGCCAGCAATGTCCCGCGCTGAACGCACTGAGCGCGCAGAAAGCGCCGGCCCGCCGCAGCGCCTGCCGATCTCGCCGCCGCTGCTGGGCTGGCTGCGCGCGCACCAATCGTGGCAGCAGGTGCCGCTGCCGCGCCGCGCCGCGCTGCACTGGGCGTCGATGTGGGGGGGAATCAACCTGCGCCTGAGCGAAGCACGCCAACGCCAGCAGCCGGCACCGCCCGTGCCCGCGCCGCTGTTCGTGCTCGGTGCCTGGCGCAGTGGTACCACGGTGCTGCATGAACTGATCGTCGCCGCCAGCGGGCGCGCGGCACCGCGCACCTGGCAGTGCATGGACCCGACCGCCTTTCGCCTGCACGCCGCCCCGCCAGACACCCGTATCTCGATCGCGCGGCCGATGGACGGCCTGCAGGTGGCCAGCGGTTCGCCGCAGGAAGACGAGTTCGCACTGCTCGGCCTGGGCGTGGCCAGCGCCTACCGCGCCTTCCTGATGCCGCAGCGCATCGATGAGCTGCACGGCACGCTTGATGCGCAGGCGTGGTGCGACGACGGCGCCTGGCTGCCGGCCTGGGAGCGCTTCCTGCAAGCGGTGGTCGGCAGCAGCGCGCGCGGTCCGGTGCTCAAGTCGCCCAACCACAGCTGGCGCATGCGCGCGCTGCGCCGCCGCTGGCCCCAGGCGCAGGCGGTCTGGATCGTGCGCGACCCGGCCCAGGTGCTGGCCAGCAACCGCAAGATGTGGCGCGCGATGTTCAGCGCCTATGCGCTGGTGGCGGCCGACGACAGCGCGTTCGCCGCGCTCGACCGTTTCCTGCTGCACGCGCTGGACCGCGCCGCCGCCGCGCTGTCCGAGTGCGCCGCGACGATGCCGCGCGAACAGTTCGTGGTCGTCACGCACGAGGCCCTGCTCGCCGAGCCCGAGGCCACCGTGCGCGCTCTGCTGCAGCGGCTTGATGCGCAGGCGGCCGTCGACGCCGTCGCGCTGGCCAGCGCAATGCGGCTCAGCGCCAGCGGCCGGGTCGAGCGCCACAACGTATCCGCGGCCGACGCCGCCGAGCCCGCGCTGCAGGCCCTGGCCGCTGCGCAAACCACCGCTGTGGCCTCACACGGCCTGTGAAGGCGAGCCGGCCAGCGGCCCCAGATTGCGCCCGAACAGGCTGAACAAACGCTCCCAGTGGCGCTCGGCCGCAGCGTGGTGGTAGATGCCGGCGCGCTGCGGAAAGACGAAACCGTGCTCGGCGCCCGGGTACCACTCGACGCGGTGCGGCGTGCCGGCCGCTTCCAGCGCGGCCTGCAATTGCGCGATGTCGGCCGGCGGCGCCCAGCGGTCGGTCTCGGCGCAGGCGAAGTAGCTTTCGCAGTGCACGCGGGCGGCGATGCGGTGCGGCGAGTCCGCGTGCCCGGTCGCCATGTTGGCGCCGTGGATCGAGGCGATGCAGCGCAGCCGGTCAGGGAAGGCCGCCGCCGCCCACATCACGAAGGGCCCGCTCATGCAGTAGCCCACAGCGCCGATGCGCCGTGCGTCGGCCGCCGGCTGGGCATCGACGAAGGCCAGCAGCGCTTGCGTGTCGGTCTCGGTGCTGGAGCGGTCGAGCGAGTTCATGTGCGCGAACATCTGCGCCATCGCCGGCTCGGTGCGCTCCATCAGCTGGTACTCGCGCGTGCGCCGGTAGTACAGGTTGGGCAGCACTACGAAGTAGCCCACTGCGGCCAGCCGCCGCGCCATGTCGTGCAACTCTTCGCGCTTGCCCGGCGCGTCCATGTAGAACAGCACCACCGGGTGCGGGCCGTCCTCCTCGGGGTGGACGACGAAGCTGTTCATCGCGCCGTCGGCGGTGGGGATGTCGAGGTGGTGTTCGATCATGGTCAGACTCCTTTGTCAGGTGCCAGGCGGGATGCTAGCGCCTGCCCCAGCCGCATCGCTGGCCGTTCGATGAGCCGGTGCGCGACGGCTGCCAGCAGCAGCGCGCCGGCCAGTCCGAGCGCGGCCTTCACGAACCCGGGCAGCGGCAACTTGCCCGCCAGCGCCAGGGCCGGAATGTGCAGCAGATAGATGCCGAAGCACCAGTGCCCGCAGGCGCGCAGTCCGCGCAACCCAAGCAGGCGGTGCCACAGCGGCAAACGGCCGGCCAGCATGGCCAGCAGCAGCGCGGCCCAGAACAGGCCCCAGGCCGCAAACTGACGGTGCAGCCCGTCCACGCCAGCGTCCCAGCCCACCGCCGCGAACACCGAAGGCACCGAGATCACCAGCAAGGCCAGCGGCAGCACATCCGCCCACGACGCCGCACGCCTCGCGGGCCGCGCCGCACCGGCCACATCCGCCAAGCCGCCTTGACGCTGCCACCACCAGGCGGCCAACGAGCCGGCCAGGAACACCGGCAGGTAGTAGCCCAGCGCGATGCTGTTCAGCGGCGCCTGCGGCGCCGGCCAGCCAACATAAACCGCCGCGCCCAGGGCCACGACCCCCAGCAGACGCGCCACGGGCGCCAGACGTGCGGCCGTCAGCCACAGCGCCAGCGGCGGTATCACCAGGTAGAAGAGGAACTCCACCGGCACGCTCCAGTACAGGTCGCGTCCTTCCTGCAGGCCCAGGTGGCGCACGACCGCGGCACCATCCATCGGCACGCCCAGGCCACGCGGCGCCAGCATCCAGCCGGCCAGCAGCACGACCGTGTACAGCGGGTAGATGCGCATCACGCGCTTGACCAGGTAGGCCGCCAACGTGCGTGCACCCGAATGGCGAAGAGGGCCGGCCTGCAGTGCCTGCAGCCACTGCAGCGTCAGCAAGAAGGCGCTGAGCACGAAGAACAGGTAGACCCCGTACTTGCCGATGCCCACCAGTGACAGCCCGGGCACCCAGTGCTGCCCCATGGCGCCGGCGTGGCTGGCGACGACGATCAGCGCCGCCAGCCCGCGCAGGCCGTCCAGCGCGGCGCGGTCGCCGCTGGACAGCGCACCCGCCGCCGTCTCGCCTGCAAACCCACCCGCCATCAGAAGTTCACCGTATTCAGGCTGGTGATGGCCATCATCACCGCCGTCATGATGAGCCCGATCACCGCGCCGATGACGAT
>JBBQOR010000012.1:0-14794 GCA_038331055.1 Burkholderiales bacterium | reverse complement strand
CTTCTGCGCCGCCGACAGCCGCGCGCGCGGCTTCCTGATCGGCGCCACCGCCGGCCGCACCACGCTCAGCGGCGAGGGGCTGCAGCACCAGGACGGCAGCAGCCACCTGGCGGCCACCACGATCCCCACCTGCCGCGCCTGGGACCCCGCTTACGGCTACGAGCTGATCACGCTGCTGGCCCATGGCGTGCACCGGCTGCTGCAGGAGCAGGCCGACGAGTTCTACTACCTCACCGTCACCAACGAGAACCTGCCGCAGCCGGCGCTGCCCGCCGGCGTGTCGGCGGCCGACATCGTCGGCGGCCTCTATCGGCTGCCCGCGCACGCCCCTGCCGAGCCGCGCGTGAGGCTGGTGGCCGCCGGCGCGATGCTGCCCGAGGCCGTGGCCGCGGCGGCGCTGCTGCAAGACGAGTTCGGCATCGCCGCCGAGGTGTGGAGCGCCACCAGCTTCAGCGAACTGGCGCGTGAGGCGCGCGAGGTGCAGCGCGCCAACCGGCTGCGCAGCGGCGAGCTGGCGCTGGTGCCGCGCGTCGAGCGCTGCCTGGGCGGCGTGCTGCCCGTGGTGATGGCCACCGACTACGTGCGGGCGGTGCCGCAACTGGTGGCCGAGTACCTGCAGGCGCCGCTGACCACGCTGGGCACCGACGGCTTCGGCCGCAGCGGCACGCGGCGCGATGTGCGCCGCTTCTTCGAGGTGGACCGTGAGCACATCGCGCTGGCCGCGCTGCACGCGCTGGAACCGGCACGGGTGGCCGAGGCGGCGGTGCGCTGGCGCGTCGATCTGGACGGTGTGCCGCCCTGGCGGCGCTGATCCTCGAAAGGAAGCAGCGCCCGGCGCCAGGTCACTGCGGCTGCGGCGGCTCGATGATGTCGCGGTGCATCGGCGCCAGCAGCGCCAACAGCCGGTTCTGCGCGCGCACCGGCACGCCGCGTGCGTCCATGGTCACCTGCAGCAACTCGACCAGCGCATTGAAGTCGGCGCGGCGCACCTCCATGCCTTCGTGCGCCTGGCGCATGGTCGGGCCCTCGTAGGCGCAGGGGCCGCCCGAGAGCTGGCAGACCTGCGCGGTCAACTGAGAAGCGAGCTCCTCGCGGTTGGTCTTCTCGAAGAAGCGCGCGATGCGCCGGTCGGCCGCCAGCCGGCCGACGAACTCGTCCATCATCGGACGCAGCACGGCGGCGCCGCCCAGCGCGCGGTACAAGCTGTCGTCGGCCCGTGCCGGCGCGCCGGCCAGCATCAGCAAGAGCAGCGTCAGAGCGAGAAGCAGGCCCTTGGGCATGACGAGCTTCAGAACGCGGCCTGCACGGAAAGATAGGCGCCGTGCTGGCGCCGCGGCTGCACCGCCGGCACGATGCGTCCGAGGTCCACCCAGGCCAACGTGAAAGACAGCGCGGGCGACGGCGCCCAGGCGACGAAGAGATCGCGCCAGTCGTCCTCGGCCAGCGCGCCCGCGCCCAGTGCGGAGTCGCGCAGGCGGTCGGCCTTGCTGCGCCACTCGACGCCGACGGCCAGATCACGTCGGAGCAGCCAGGCCAGCGACAGCTCGGGCTGCACGCGCAGGCCGCCGCCCCTGGCCGCGCCGAAGCCCAGCAGCCCGCCCTGGTTGGCGCTGGTCGCCCGCAGGGTGGCGTTGAGCAGCACGCCCTGCGCCAGCAGCAGCTTGCTGGCGCTGAGATAGACCTCGGTGCCGCGCGTGCGTGCGCCCAGCGCGCCGGTCAGCGTGGGCGTGAGTGCGCCGGCGTCCAACCGCTTGGCCATCAGCCCCACGGCCACCTGCGGCCACGGCGTATCGCTGTCGAGCAGCGCCTCGCCGGCCACGCGCCACTTGAGGCCGACGATGTCCTGCCTGAGTTGCAGCCCGGGCAGACCCAGCGGCGTCAGTTGGTTGCCGGTGTCGAGCGACTGCCGGGCCAGCGACAGCTCCAGCCGGTCGTTCCAGCCCAGCGCCACGCCGTAGGCCGTCAACGCGTAGTCCTGCGTGCGCAGCCGCGAGACGAAGGCCGTGGCGCCGGTCTCGCCCTCGGTGGCCTGGCTGCCGATCAACGCCCAGGGCGTGAGGCCGCCGCCGGCCGCGCCGTCCACGCTGCTCACGCCGCCGGTCAGGCGCAGCTTGCCGCCGGCGGCCGTCGCCGGCCCGGCGCAGGCCAGCGTGAGCAGGGCCGCCGCGAGCACGCAGCGCCACGAGGGGCCGATCAATTCAGGAGACATGGGACGTCGCATCGGTCGTTCGAACGCGCGGGGCATCGCAACAGAGCTTCTACGTCGGCTGGAGGCGGTCGGATGCATCACGGCGCGGCAGACCTGGCTCAGTACGCGCCGGGATAGGCGCCCCCGTCGAGCAGCAGGTTCTGCCCGACCAGGTAGCCGGCCTGCGCGCTGCACATGAACGCACACAGCGCGCCGAACTCCTCGGCGCTGCCGAAGCGCTGCGTCGGGTTGAGCAGGCGCCGCGCGGCCATCACCTCGTCCATCGTCTTTCCGCTCTTGGCCGCCGCGCCCACCATCGTGCTGCGCCGCCGGTCGGTGTCGAAAGGCCCGGGCAGCAGTTTGTTGATGGTCACTTTGCGGCTGGCCAGCCGCGGCTGGCGCGCCAGCCCGGCGATGAAGCCGGTGAGCCCGCTGCGCGCGCCGTTGGACAGGCCCAGGATGTCGATCGGCGCCTTCACCGCCCCCGAGGTGATGTTGACCACGCGGCCGAAGCCGCGTTCGGCCATCGCGTCGACCGTGGCCTTGATCAGCTCGATGGGCGTCAGCATGTTGGCGTCGACCGCCTTCAGCCAATCCTCACGCGACCAGTCGCGGAAGTCGCCCGGCGGCGGACCGCCGGCGTTGTTGATGAGGATGTCCACCTGCGGCGCCGCAGCCAGCGCGGCGCCGCGGCCCTCGGGCGTGGTGATGTCACCGGCCGCCGCCACCACCTGCACGCCGGGATAAGCAGCGCGCAACGCGACGGCGGTGGCCTGCAGCGCCTCGGCCCCGCGGGCGGTGATGACCACGTTCACGCCCTCGGCCGCCAGCGCCTGCGCGCAGCCGCGGCCGAGGCCCTTGCTGGCGGCGCAGACCAGTGCCCACTTGCCGCTGATGCCCAGGTCCATGCCCAAAGCTCCCTTGCCTGTGTTCGGAGGGTCCATCGTAGTCGGCCGCACGGCGGCGGCCGAGCCCGGCCCGCAGGTCGGCCCGGGTTCTAATATCGACTTCGACTGAACCCTTGCCCGCCGCCCCCGACATGAGCCTCGAACGCGCCTTCTCCGAAGTCCTGCAGCTGCCCGCCGCCGCGGTGGTCGATGAGCTGCAGCTGCTGGACATCCCCAGCTGGGACTCGATGGCGCACATGCTGCTGATCACGCGCCTGGAAGACGACTTCAAGGTCCAGTTCAGCGGAGACGAGATCGCCGACATGCACTCGGTCGGCGATGCCCGACGCATGCTGCGCGCACACGGGGCGGCGGTTTGAAGATCGAAGGCAGCCGCGTACTGTTGACCGGCGGCGTACGCGGCATCGGGCACCACCTGCTGCAGCGCCTGCTCGAAGCCGGCACCGAAGTGGCCGTTCTGGACAAGGACGACGACGGCTGTCGCGCGCTGATGGCGCCCATGCAGGACGCTGGTCGGCCGCTGCACGCGCTGGCCTGTGACCTGGGCGACGCCCTCGCCGTCGATGCCGCGTTCGCGCAACTCCAGGCGCTGGGCTTCGAGGCCGACGCGCTGATCAACAACGCCGGCATCATCCACAGCGAGCCGCTGGTCAACCTGCTGTCGCGCGCCGATCGTGTGCATTCGCGGCTGACTTGGCGCGAGGTGATGGCGGCCGACCTGGACTCGGTGTTCTTCGTCAGCAGCCGCGTCGTCGACGGCTGGCTAAAACGCCGGCACAAGGGCGTGGTGGTGTCGATCAGTTCCATCGCCGCGGCCGGCAACGCCGGCCAGAGCGCCTACTCGGCAGCCAAGGCAGCTGTCAACGCGCTGACGATGACCTGGGCCAAGGAATTGGGGCCGATGGGGCTGCGCTTCGTCGCCGTCGCCCCCGGCTTCATCGACACGCCGTCGACGCGAGCCGCGCTCAGCGAAGCGACGCTCACGCGCATGCGCCAGGCGGTGCCGCTGCGCCAGCTAGGTGGCCTGGACGCCGTCTGGCTGGCAGTGCGCCACGCCCTCGAGAACGACTACCTGAGCGGCACCGTCACCGAGGTCGACGGCGGACTGGTGCTGTGAGCACCCCGCTGCATCTGGGCGCGGCGTTCGAGCAGACACGCCAGCGCCACGGCAAGACAACGGCGCTGCTCTACCCGGAGAGCGGCGAGCGCGTCAGCTACGACGAGCTGGGCGCCATGGCCGGCGGGCTGGCGGCGGCGCTGGCCGCGCGCGGCGTCGGCCCCGGGTCGCTGGTGGCGCTGTTCCACGACAAGTCGCCGCGCGCCTACGCGGCGATGCTGGCCTGCCTGAAGCTCGGCGCGGCCTACACCAACCTCGACCCGGCCAGCCCCTGGCCGCGCCTGCAGCGCATTCTGCAGACCTGCCAGCCGGCGTGGGTGATCAGCGCCTTCGAGCCCACGCCCTGCGCCGCCGAACTGGCCGCCGACGGCCACCGCGTGCTGGCACTGCACGGCCTGGAACTTCCGGCCGAGGCCGCACCGGTGCCACGTTTTTGCGCGACCACGCCAGCCTACGTGATGTTCACCTCGGGCTCGACCGGACAGCCCAAGGGCGCCGTGATGTCGCACGCCAACGTCAGCTGGTTCATCGCCTGGGCCCAGGCGCGCTTTGCCATCACGGCCGAGGACGTGATGAGCAACGTCAACCCGATGTACTTCGACAACTCGGTGTTCGACTTCTACGTCGCGCTCTACTCGGGCGCGACGCTGGTGCCCTTCAGCGCCGAGCAGGTGCGCGACCCGCGGCGTCTGGTGCGGCTGACCAACGCCGCGCGCTGCACGGTCTGGTTCTCGGTGCCCTCGATGCTGGTGTACCTGCTCACCACCCGCGCCCTCGGGCCTGAGGATCTGCCCGCGGTCACCCGCATCGTCTTCGGCGGCGAGGGTTTCCCCAAGCGCCGGCTGCGCGAGCTGTTCGCGCTGTACGGGCAGCGCGCGGCGCTGGAGAACGTCTACGGCCCGACCGAGTGCACCTGCATCTGCTCGGCGCACCGGGTGAGCGAGCAGGACCTCGCCGACGACCAGGCCCTCGCCCCGCTCGGCTGGCTGGCCGATACCTTCGAGCACGAGATCCTGCCGCTGGACGAGGCTGACCCGGACACCGGCGAGCTGCTGCTGCGCGGCCCCCAGGTCGGTCTGGGTTACTACAACGATCCCGAACGCAGCGCGCTGGCCCTCGTGCAGAACCCGCGCCACCAGCGCCATGCCGATATCGGCTACCGCACCGGAGACCTGGTGCACCGCGATGCTCGCGGCTGGCTGCACTTCAGGGGCCGCGCCGACTTCCAGATCAAGCACATGGGCTACCGCATTGAACTCGAGGAGATCGAGGCGGCGCTGGCCGCCATCGCCGGTGTCGACGAGGCGGCGGTGGTCTACCAGCGGCTGGGCGACGGGCTCGGGCAGATCGTCGCTTTCATCGCCAGCCGCGTCGCCAGCAAGGCGGCCAACGACCACGCCACCGAGGTGCAGCACCAACTCGCCGCACGCCTGCCGCCCTACATGCTGCCGCGGCGGGTGCTGATGCTCGATGTGCTGCCCAAGAACGCCAACGGCAAGATCGACCGGCCGGCGCTCGCCGACTCGCTCGGCCCGGCCGGTATCGCCTGATGACCCTTACAGGGCGCCGCTGATGTCCAGCCTGGCCATCATGCAGCCCTACTTCCTGCCGTACATCGGTTACTTCCAGCTGATGGCCGCGGTGGACCAGTTCGTTGTCTACGACGACATCGAGTACACCAAGAAGGGCTGGATCAACCGCAATCGCTACTTGCTGAACGGCGCAGCCCGAAGCTTCAACATTGCTTTGCAGGACGATGCAGACACCCTGGACATCGTGCAGCGAAGGCTCGCCGGCAGCTTTCGCCGGGACAAGCTGCTCAATCAGTTGCGCGAGGCCTATCGAAAAGCGCCTCACTTTGCCCAGGGCCTGGCTTTGCTCGAACGCTGCGTGATGTTCGATGATGACAACTTGTTCCACTTCTTACTCCATGCCCTGACCCAGGTGCGCGACTGCCTGCGCATCGACACGCCATTGATCGTCTCCTCGAGCGTCCCTTCTCATAACCACCAGGCCAAGGGCCAGGACCGCGTGCTTGCACTGTGCCGGACGATGAAGGCCGAGCTCTATGTAAATCCGCCGGGTGGCAGGGCCCTGTACGAGGCCAGTGCATTCGAGCGGCACGGCCTGTCTCTGAAGTTCCTGCTTCCGCGGCTGCACCCGTACCCGCAGTTCGATGCCGGCTTCGTGCCCGGCCTGTCGATCATTGACGCCCTGATGTTCAACCCGGCGGACCGGGTGCGTGAACTGGTGCTGGACCATTACGACTACGAATAGCGCGGAGGTGACCCCGACCATGAGGTGGCGCAAGCTGGGCCGCATCTTCGACTGCGCCCAGGTGCGGCTGCCCGATGGCTGCGCCAGTTTCGCCCAGTCCCCGCAGGCGTTGGTCTTCGAAAGCCACACCCGCATCTACTTCTCCACACGCCAGACCGAGGCGGCAACCCCAAAGGTCTTGAGCCGCGTCGCCTACGCGGACTTCAGCCAGGGCCTCGACCGGCTGCTGCGGGTGTCAGAACACAGCGTGCTGCTACCGGGAAAGCGCGGCACTTTCGACGAGCATGGAGTCTTTCCGCTCAGTCCACTGCGGGTCGGAAGACAGGTCTACGGCTACACCTCGGGCGCCAGCAGAAGACAGTCGGTGCCGGTGGAGTCGGCCATCGGGCTGGTGATCAGCAACGACGACGGCCAGAGCTTTCAGCGCTACGCCGACGGCCCGATCCTGGGGCCCTCGCTGCACGAGCCCTGCATCGTGGCCGACGCGTTCGTGAGGCAATTTGGTGGACGCTTTCACATGTGGCACATCTTTGGCAGCCCCTGGCTGGAACCTGGCCCGGCGCAGGCACCAGAGCGGGTTTACAAGATCGGCCACACCACCTCAGGCGACGGCATTTCCTGGCGGCCGGGTGGCGGCCAGCGCATCATCGCCGACGTGCTGGGCGAAGACGAGTGCCAGGCGCTACCGACCGTCTTTGCGCGCGGGGGGCGCTGGTTCATGATCTTCTGCTACCGCCACGCCAGCGACTTCCGCAGCAACCCGGCACGCGCCTACCGACTGGGGTTGGCGGAATCTGACGACTTGGTGAGCTGGCGCCGAATCGATGACCAACTGGAACTGCTGGGCGGTCGCGATGGCGACGATTGGGACGCCCGGATGCAGTGCTATCCCCATGTCTTCGAACGCGACGGCAAGGTCTATCTTTTGTACAACGGCAACGCTTTCGGACGCGACGGTTTTGGTGCCGCCGTCCTCGAAGGTCAGGGCTGAGGAAAGACCGCGTACAGAAAGACCATCAACGAGACCGGGCTGCGCTGCCGCAGATAGAGCTGCACATCGGGGCTGATCGAACGCAGCAACTCCGCGATACGAAAGTAGTCTTCCTTGGTATGCAGTCGGGTGACGATGCGCGGCCGGTCGCGCGCAATTCGCTGTCGCGCACCGCTCAAGGCCTTGTGCTCGGCACCGTTGATGTCGAACTTCATCAGGGTGAAGCGTTCCGGGATCGCGGCCACGATGTCGTCGATGCGGTCGACTGCAATGACCGGCCCGTGCGCACCACCGATCTGGTTGTCGATCTGGCCTGCCTGCCTGGGCAGGTGCAGCGTCGCGCACGTGTCCCAAGCACCGACGTTCAGGGCCACTGCCCGTCCAGGCCCGGCGCGCGCGGCCTCACGCGCGAGCGCAGCGAAGTTCTCCGCGTCAGGCTCGAGTGAGACGATACGCCTGAACTGGTCACGGGTCTGCATACGAAAGTCCCGAACGGTGTCGCCGTCATAGCCGCCCACGTCAAGGAACACCTCGTCGTCGACCAACTCGAACTCGGTCCGGCAGAAGTAGATGTGGTCGCGCCTTGTCACCGGCTCCAGATAAACCGGGTCTTCGTGCAGTTTGGCGCGCAGGGAGGCCACATAGCTTTGCCTGGAAAGCTGGTCCTCAAAGCCAAGAAACGTCTCATGCAGCCGCTGCTGGTTCTGCGTCACGAAGTCGGCGGTCAAGAAAGCTTGCGGCATGTTCAGGTAGTCCGGCACGTCTACCGCATAGGTATCGGGCAGGCCCGAAGTACGCAGACGCTCGACGATAGCGGTGTGGTCAGTGACGCAAACCAGCACCATCGCCCGCGGCGCAAGCCCAGGCAGGGCTTCGATGCTGGTCACCGGAAGCCCGTAGAACAAAGCGTCGGTGCGCCGGTCCTCGTCGACGAGAACGCCGGCGAGTGGCACGCCAGACAGTTCGAGAAAGCGCTTTGCCACATAGGCATACACGCCGGCGCCAAACATGTACACCGGGCCGCTGTGGTGCCTCGCCCGCTCCAGCAGCAGGCGCTGCCAGGCCTGGCCTTCCAGCACAGACTGTACAAACGCCGCACACGACGAACCCGCCTCATCCGACAAAGGGCTCATGCGCCGGACCTGACCTGCGTTGCACTGCCTCGGTGGTACCCCAGGCGCCTGACCTCGGCCAGGCCGAAGCCGGTGCGCCCGAAGCCGTTGCCGCAATAGAACATCAGTCGTCGCCCGTCCAACTTGAGCATCTGCGGATAACACATCATTTCGGCGTCCCAGGAGGCATCGGCGCCGGTCAACTGCAGTGTGGCGTCAAGCCGCTGCCAGACCGTCAGATCATCTGAACAGGCGTAGCCGAGCCTGTAGGCGCCATTGCCAGCCACCGGATCACGGTGCGCAAAGATCGCGTGCCACTGGCCGCCATCGAAGAAAGGGGCAAACACATCCTGGCACTCGTGCTCCGACAACGCCGGCAGCACCAGTGCAGGGTCGCACTCCCACTGCAGGGCATCGTCCGAAGTGGCGTGGGCCACACGGTACATCGGCTCCAGCCGGCCACTCACCGGGTGGACCGGCCAGCCAGTGCAGCGCAAGTACCACATATGCCAGCGCTGACCGATCCGCTGCACCATTGGCCCGGTGACGAAGTACGGATCGTGAATTCCCAAGCCCAGGCACGACCCATCACCCAGGCGCTGGAAACTTCGCCCTCCGTCACGGCTCGAAGCCACACCGATCGCGATCAGGTAAGGCACGCTCTCGGCGCGCGTCCAGCCGGAGTAATACAACAGTAGCTCGTCATCGCGCTTGACCAGGCAGCTTGGCATGACGCCGAACTCGTCGAACATGCCGCGCTTGCCCAGCTCAAGCACCGGCCGCTCGGCCACGTTCTTGATCTGGAAGAGATCATTGCGCGAAACATCGACAAAAGTCGGATAGGAAACATACTGCAATGCAGCATTGCGCTCGGGCCGGGTGGCAATGAAAACGCGCAACAGATCGTCGTTCAGCAACAGCGGCGTCGGGCATTGCGCAAACTCCTTCATCCAGGCGCTGGCTGAGTGGCCCATTGGGTCGTAGATCAGGCCGCGCCTGTGGATCTCGAACATTGGGGCTTCATTAGTGGGACGTTGAAGGGCAGACTCGAACAACGCTGCTCGGCTGCGACACAGGCGGGAACGCAGCAGGACGCAGCGGGAGGCAACAGCTTGACGCGTTAGCGTATCATGACACCTTATTTCGCCATTAGACGGGTAGCCATGCAGAAGCTCTACCCGCCTGCGACCCGTCGCACCCGACACAAGCGAATCCCTCACTCCCCGCAGGCAGGAAACTCGAGATGCTTCCCGGCGAAGAACACTTCTATCGTGACCCTTTATCGCAGGAGCCCCTGACGCTTGTCGATGCGCTGCTGTCAGACGGCATCATCGTGTCGGGCAAGCTGGTCAATCCTTCCGGCCATGGCTATCTCATCCGCAACGGCGTGCCTGATCTGGTGTATCCGCACGAACTGCCGGCCGTCGACAAAGAGGCCTTGAAGCAATACGAGGACCGCGCCGATGCCTATGACAAGTATCTTCCGCTGACCTTCAAGACCTATGGCGAGGACGAGACGACGGTGCGCAACCGGATGATCGACAAGCTTCAGTTGACGCCTGACTCGATCGTATTGGAAACCGGCGCAGGAACCGGGCGCGATTCGGAGCTGATCGCCCGCCGCCTGGGGCCCAAGGGCAGGCTCTACGTGCAGGACTTGTCGCCCTCATTTCTCGCACATAACATCCGCCGCGCGGCCACGGCGCCGTCACGGGTGGCACCCTCGCTGGCCAATGGATACTTTCTACCATTTGCTGATCAGTCCTTCGATGCCTGTTTTCACTTCGGCGGTATCAATGCCTTTGGCGACATTCAGCGCGCGTTCAGCGAAATGGCGCGCGTGACCAAGCCGGGCGGCAAGGTGGTGGTCGGCGACGAGAGCATGCCGCTGTGGCTGCGTGAGACCGAGTTCGGCCGCGTGTTGATGAATTCCAACCCCGAGTTTCGCTACCCGCTGCCGCTTGACAAGCTGCCGGTGCAGGCCCGTCAGGTGAAGCTGGAGTGGATCATCGGCGGCGTGTTCTACCTGTTCGACTTTGTGGTTGGCGTGGGTGAGCCCCGTGCCGATCTGGATTTCCCCATCCCTGGAGTTCGTGGCGGCACGCATCGCACGCGCTACTACGGTCACCTCGAAGGTGTCACGCCCGAGGCCAAGCGGCTTGCACAGCAGGCGCGCGCCAGCCTCGGCTTGAGCATGCACGACTGGCTTGACAAGGTAGTGCGTGAGGCGGCTCAACGCGACCTGGACCAGCACTGAGCGCTCGCCATGACCCGTTCGCCCCAGACCGAGCCTGCCTCCACGCTGGTGTTCCCCGCCGTCAACGAGGCCGCTTTCCGCTTCATCAGACAAGCCCTGGCGCGGGGCGATCGTATCGTCGGCGCGGCCTCGGTGCCGGTGACTGACTTCGACCCGGACTGGGGGCCTCTGCTCACGCTGCCGGCCATCTATGACGCCGACTTCGAGCTCAAACTGGGAGCAATCGTGCGCGACCATCAGGTGCACAAGGCCTATTGCCCGGTGGCCAGCGTTCACGATGCGGTGCAGGTGCTTGTACGCAAGGGGTCGCTGCCGATCCAGCTGGTCGGACAGTCGCCCATCCGCGAGCAGATGGCAGAGCATGCCGGCCTGATGCGCCGCGCCGCAAACGCGCTGCCCTTCGCGCGCGCCTGCTCGGGTAGCGGCTCGCCGCTGGAGCTGCTGGAACTGGCCGGCATCCTGAAGCAGGCCAGCGTGATCTATGGCGAGTCCAACGACGAGAAGCTCGCCGCCATGGTCGGCGTGGCTGGCGACGTACTGCCAGGCGACGTGGTCGAGATCGGCTCGCTGATGGGGCGCTCGGCCTTCGTCTTGCGCTACCTGGCCTGGCGGCAGGGCATCGGGTCGGTGCTCAGCATCGACCCTTGGTCCGCCTCGCAGGCGATCCAGCATCAGTCGCCCAAACAGTTCCAGAGTCTGGTCGATGAGTGGGACTTCGAGGTCCTGCGCGAAGGCTTTTTCTTGAACATGCTGCCCATCGCCAGCCATGACCATGCGCACCTGCGCATGACTTCCGAAGAGGCCAGCGACGTGTACCTGCGGGCCGGACATGCAATCTCGATGTTCGGCCGGCGCGTCGACTATTCGAGGCAGGTCGCTCTGCTGCACATCGACGGCAACCACGACTTGGCGGCCGTTGCGCTCGACTGTGAGCTGTGGGTACCGCAATTGCGAGACGGCGGCTGGTTGATCCTCGACGACTACCTTTGGGCGCATGGCGACGGCCCCTATCGCGTCGGCAATCGGATGCTGGACACTCTCTCTGCGCAGATTCTTCGCAGCTTTGTGGCAGGCAAGGCGTTGTTCGTCCAGTTCAAGCATGCGCCCACGCGCCAGGGCGTGGCTTACGGCTCCGGCGCGAGCCCCTGAGCAGCGCTCAGCCTCAGCCCGGGCCGACCACCGGCATACGGGTCATGCGCAGGAACTGTGTGCTGTCCAACCGGAAGCGGTCTGTGCCCGGTTGCACGAACACGCTCTTGTCGGGCGCGCTCTTGAGCACCAGCGCACCGCCGCCGACAAAACACTGGGCGCCCAGTTGCGCCTCGCCGCCGATGGTGGCGTTCAGACCGATGAAGCTGCGCGCGCCGATGCGCACCGAGCCGCCCAGCGTCGCGCCGGCGGCGATCCAGACATCGTCCTCGATCACCGAGTGGTGGCCGATCAGGGTGTGGTTCCAGATCGAGACGTTGTTGCCGATGCGCGCACCGGGCTGCACGCCCACGCCGTCGAGCAGCATGCAGTTGTCCCCGAGCTGCAGCCAAGGCCCAACATCGGCGCGGCGGCTGATCAGATTAGCCAGGCGGTAGCCTTTGGCGCGCGCCTGTGCCGCTCTGGCCGCGCGCAGGCCATTGAGGTCGTGGTAGCCCAGCGCCACGTGCATCTGCACCTGCGCCGGGTCGAAATGCTGCTCGATGGTCTCGAAAGGCAGCACCGGCCAGCGCGCATCCACGGCCTGCCCCTTGCCGATCCACTCGCTGTCGCAGCACAACGCGACCACCTCGAACTCGCCGTCGCGCAGGAAGTGCTGCAGCGCCACGTCAGCGATCTTTCCGAGCCCGAACAAGACCAGCTTCTTCACTGCTGGCCCCTGTGGCGGACCACCGTCTCGATGATCATGTCCTGCTCGGCCTCGGTCAGCCCGGGAAAGATCGGCAGGCACAGGATGCGTTCGGCCACGGCCGTGGCCACCGGCAGGTTCTGCGCCGCCGCCGAGGGCAACGAGCGGTACATCGGGAAGCTGCTGATCAGCGGATAGAAGTAGCGCCGCGCCAGCACGCCGCGCTCGCGCAGGCGCTCGTAAAGCGCGTCGCGGCTGATCGAGTAGGCAGGCGTCACCTGGAGCGGGAAGTACGAGTTGTTCTGCGTCGCCCCGGCATCGGGCTGCACGCAGTCGATGCCGGCCACGCCGGCCAGCGCGCTGCGGTATCGCGCGGCGACTGCCGCCCGCGCGCTCATCGCAGATGCGAAGTGCTGCAGTTGCAGCAAACCGAGCGCCGCGTTGAACTCACTCATCTTGCCGTTGATGCCGGGCGCGACCACCGTCACCTCGTCGACATAGCCGAAGTTCTTCAGCTGGTCTATGCGGCGCTTGGTCTTGGCATCCGGGCAGATCACGGCGCCACCCTCGAAGGTGTTGAAGACCTTGGTCGCGTGGAAGCTCAGCACCGACAGGTCGCCGTGGCGCAGGATGCTGCCGCCGGCATCGCGCACGCCGAAGGCATGCGCCGCGTCATAAAGCACCTGCAGGTTGTAGTCGTCGGCAATGCGCTGGATCGCGCCCACGTCACAGGGCCGGCCGTAGCAGTGCACCGGCATGATGGCGGTGGTCTGCGGTGTGATGGCGGCCTCGATGCGCGAGGGATCGAGGTTCAGGCTGACCGGATCGATGTCGACGAAGACCGGGCGCAGGCCGTTCCACAGCAGCGAGTGCGACGTGGCGACATACGAGTACGGCGTGGTGATGACTTCGCCGGAGATGCGCAGCGCCTGCAGCGCCGTCAGCAGCGCCAGCGTGCCATTGGTGAAAAGAGCCACCTGCGGCACACCCAGGAACTCGGCCAGCGCCGCCTCCAGCCGTTGATGGAAGGGCCCGCCATTGGTCAACACGTGGCTGTCCCAGACCTCGCGCAGCAGCGGCAAAAATTCGTCCAGCGGGGGCAGCGCCGGGCGGGTGACGGGAATCAGGCGGGTCATGACGCAGTCTCTGTGCGGGCGGGTGCAGTGATTGTCGCGGCTGGCGCATGGGCACCCGCCTGCGACTCGGCGAGCAACGCGAGCAGCGCCTGCGGCAACTCGTCGATGGCGGCGCGGTTGTCGAGCACACGGTGTTTGTGGGCCAGGATGCGATCGTGCAGCCGCTGGCGCAGTGCGGGGTCTTGCGCGATGGCGACGGCGCGCACCACGTAGTCGGCCGCGTCAGCAGCCACGCACTCGGGCAGTTCGAGCATCACGCTGTAGAGGTAGCCCACGCGGCCACGCATGAAGGGCGCCGGCCAGGTGACGAAAGGCGTACCCACCGCGAGGGTCGAGACCGCGGTCGAGCCGATGCCGAAGTGAAAGGGATCCAGCACCACCGCCGAGTGGGCGATCAGGCTGAGGAAGTCGGACTGCTGGGCGATGAAGGGCAGGAACAGGATGCGCTCGCGCAGCGGCGCGGCGATCGTCTGCTCGAAGCGCTGCTGCAGCGCCGCCTGCCAGGGCTGGCGCGGGTGCGTGAAGAGCACCACATGGCCGAACGGGTCGCGCTCGAGGATGCCGGCGAGCGCAGCGTCGAAGTCCGGGTGGATCTTCTGCAGCATCATCGGACACGCGTAGAGCGCACCTGTGACGGGCAGGCCGAGCGCTTCCCGAGACATCCACTGCGCGGGCAGCGCCGGGTGGCGGTAGAGCACGGCCGGTGCGTCCAGGCACAGCAGACGTTCGCTGTAGTGCTGCGCGGCGTCTGGCGGCTCGATCGCCTTGACCGAGATGAAGCAGTCCATGTGGCGGATGCCGGTGGTCACCGGATGCCCGCCGAGCACGCATTGCACGCGGGCCAGGCGCGCGAAGGCGAGGAAGTAGCTCAGCTCGTCCATGCCGATGTCGAGGTAGACCAGCAGGTCGAGTTCTAGCGCCGCCACACCTGCACGCGCATCCGCCACCCGGCTCGACAGGCGGACGCGGTG
>JBBQOR010000011.1:0-14844 GCA_038331055.1 Burkholderiales bacterium | reverse complement strand
GCCCGCCGCGGGGCGGCGGGGGGGCGGGGCGGCGGCGGCCCGGCCGCGGGGGGCGCGCCCGGCGGCGGGTGCGGGTGTTGCAGTCGGGGTGGTCGCCGCCGGGGCGGCGGGCACCGGAACCGACGCAGAAGTCGACGCAGGCGCGCTACCCGGGAGCACCTCGATGAAGCCTTGATCCTGCAGACTCTGCAGGCTCTCGTCGGTCTGTGCACCCAGCATCTGGGCCAGATCATTGCGGCCGCGGCGGCCGTCCACCATGATCAGCACGCTGCGCATGCGCGGCGGCAGGCGGTGGCTGCGGGTCTCGACTTCGGCCACGCCTTTTGAGGTCTTGCGGTAGACGGTCGACATTCTGCGTTCTCAGTGCAACCTGCAAGCTTACCGCCCCGCCGCGCGCTTGCCCATGCGGTTTACACGCGCGGCGTCGGCTTTGCGTGCGGCGCGTTGCGAAGGACCGGCGCGCTTATAGTGCCGGCGCCCTGAGCCCGCCGAGGATGACGATGGATGAACCGCTGCTGCTGATCGAGACCCACGGCGAGTCGGCGCGCCGCACCCGGCTGCTGCGCCTGAACCGGCCGCAGCAGATGAACGCGCTGAACGACGCGCTGATGGACGCGCTGGGCGCCGCGCTGCTGGAGGCCGACGCCGACGACGGCATCGGCTGCATCGTCATCACCGGCAGCGAGCGGGCCTTCGCCGCTGGTGCCGACATCGCCGCCATGGCCGGCTACAGCTACATGGACGCGCACAAGGGCCGCTTCATCACGCGCAACTGGGAGACCATCCGCCAGGTGCGCAAGCCGGTGATCGCCGCGGTGGCGGGTTTTGCCCTCGGCGGCGGTTGCGAGCTGGCGATGATGTGCGACTTCATCATCGCCGCCGACAGCGCGAAGTTCGGCCAGCCCGAGATCCGCATCGGCATCTTCCCGGGCGCCGGTGGCACCCAGCGGCTGCCGCGCGCGGTGGGCAAGAGCAAGGCAATGGACATGGTCCTGACCGCACGCTTGATGGACGCGGCCGAGGCCGAGCGCGCCGGGCTGGTCTCGCGCCTGGTGCCGGCGGACAAGCTGATCGACGAAGCGCTGGCCGCGGCGACGGTGATCAACGCGCTGTCGGGGCCCAGCCTCGCGCTGGCCAAGGAGTGCGTCAACCGCGCCTTCGAGAGCGGCCTGGCCGATGG
Source organism: Burkholderiales bacterium (assembly GCA_038331055.1). GTDB lineage: Bacteria > Pseudomonadota > Gammaproteobacteria > Burkholderiales > Burkholderiaceae_C > Rubrivivax. The sequence continues at coordinate 13,664 of JBBQOR010000011.1, read as the reverse complement.
CGTGAGCTTCGAGCGCCATGTCTTTCACTCGCTGTTCGCCACCGCTGACCAGAAGGAAGGCATGGCCGCCTTCCTGGCCAAGCGCAAGCCCGACTTCAGCCAGGGCTGAGGGCCCGCGGCGGCGTCCGTCGTCCTGCGGACGACCGCGCCCGCAGTCATCCCGGCTGTTGATGGCGGCCAAGCCGCCGACTCCTACATTGACCCGTCACGCAAGCGCCGGGTCTGCACCCCTCGGCGCCATGCCGTCCAAACGGGTGTTCAAAGGGAATCGACATGTTCAAGATGAAGACGCAGGCTGCCGCCGTGCTGGCGCTGCTGGCCTCCGGCCAGGGCTTTGCCCAAGTCAACCTGGACGCCACCGCGCCGGTGCCGATCAGCTACGCAAGCGAACGCAACATCAGCACGGCCACTACGCTGCGCGATGGCGCCGCTGCCGACCAGCGTGCCCGCGCGCTCTTCGGTGCCAGCCTGGGCACCGACGTGCCGGCTTATGCGCGGCTGGACCTGGGCGGCGCGAAGTTCGCCGGCACCGTCAACCCCGCCATGTTCTCGGTCAGTGCGAGCGTCAACGCCGCCAACATCTCGGTCTCACAGTCGGGCGATGGCTACGTCATCTTCGCCGTCACGCCGCAGTCCGGCGCCAATCTGGTGGGCTCCAACCAGGCCAACATCGACACCGACGTCGGCGCGCTTACGGGCCTGGTGGTCGAGAGCAAGGGCGATGTGACGCTGCGCTACCGCCTGTTCGAGACGCTCACCGCCGCCGCCAACCCGGCGCCTGACAACACGCTGAAGGACACTCAGGCGGTGAAGTACGTGGAGTTCACGCGCGCCTTCGGCACCGCCGTGAGCACCAGTTCGGCGGTAGCCGATGTCGGCGCCAACCCGAGCTACACGGCCTTCGTGGCCGCTGGCGGCTCGGCCACTTTGAAGCCGCTGGGCACCATCACCGGCACGCTGTCCACACGCGCTCTGATCAGCGGCGCCACGGCGGGCGTCTCCGACCTGTTGCAGCCCGTCAACACCGTCACTGCCACCGGCGACTTCATGCCCATCCGCAACGGCGACAGCACCTACACCGGCGCGGCGCTGGCACGCTTGACGCTGAATTCGGCCAACGACTGCTCTGGCGCCAACATCAACGCCGCCACGCTGGACGCCGCCTCGGCCACCTTCACGCTGAGCGCAGCGCAGGCGGCCTCGGCGCGCACGCTGTGCATGAACCTGGGCACCGGCAGCTACGAGATCAATCCCGGCACCTACGCGCTGTCGGCCAGCTACACCGCGCAGGCCAACTTCACGCTGCCGGCCTTTGCTGCAGCCACCTCGGGCACCATCACGCGCAACGGCGTGCGCATGGTGGCGCCGCTGGTCAACCAGCCGGCGGGCTGGTTCAGCCGGTTGGTGATGACGAACACCGGCAGCGCCGACCGCCAGTACACCATCAGCTATGTGAGCGAGAGCGGCACACTGGTGACTGCGGCCGGCGCCGGCGCCGGCGGTACGCTGGCGTCGATGAAGACCACGCTGATCGACCTGCCCAGCGTGGTCTCGATCACGCCCGGCGCGGGCCTGGGCGTGCGCGCCTCGCTGGTGGTGACGGTGAACGCGCCGCAGTCAGAGATCGATGGCCTGTACCAGATCGTCAGCCCGACCGGCTCGGCGCTGTCGAACTACGTGCTCGTCTACAAGAACTGACCGGGCTGGATGCCCGCGTCGCCGGGAGGCGGCGCGGGCCCGTAGCCCATGCCGGGCTCACTCGGCCGTGATTTTGCGTTCCTTGATGATTGCCGCGTAGCGCCGCGAGTCGGCCTGCAGCAGCGCCGCAAACTGCGCCGGCGTCACCGTTTGCGGCTCGGCACCGAGCGCGCGGATGGCATCGATCACCGCCGGTTGGCGCAGCGCGTTATTGATCTCGCGGTTCAGCCGCTCGACGATGGGTGCCGGCGTGCCGGCGGGCAGGTAGAAGCCGTGCGAGGTGCCGGCGTCGAAGTCCTTCAGCCCCAGTTCGGCCAGCGTGGGTGTGTCGGGGAACAGCGCCGAGCGCTTCAGGCTGGCGACGGCCAGCAGCTTGAGCTTGCCCGCGCGCACGTTGGCGAACGCGGTGCCGGGGTCGAACGCGTAGTCGATGCGGCCGGCCAGCATGTCTTGCACCACCGCGCCCGAACCGCGGTACGGGATGTGCACGGCGAACACCCCGGCGGCGGACTTCATCATCTCGCCTGCGATGTGGGGCGACGTGCCGTTGCCCGGCGAGCCGTAGGACAACTTGCCCGGGTTGGCCTTCATGTGCTTGACGAACTCGGCCCAGTTGTTGACCGGCAGGTCCTGGCGCGTGACCAGAAATACTTCCAGCCGTGCGCCCGAGGCGACGGGGATCAGGTCCTTCTGCGGGTCGAACGGAAGCCTGGGCGTGATCAGCGGCACGATGCTCATCGCACTGCCCGAGGACAGCAAGAAGGTGTAGCCGTCGGGCGCCGACTTGGCCACCGCGTCGGCGCCGAGGATGCCGGCGGCACCAGAGCGGTTCTCCACCACCACCGGCTGCCCGAGTGCCTGCTGCAGTGGCACCGCGACGGCGCGCGCCACGATGTCGGGCGAACCGCCGGGCGGGAAATTGACGATCAGGCGCACCGGCTTGGTCGGCCAGGCCTGCGCCGCGGCGCCCAGGGGCAGGGCGAGCGACAGGCCGGCGAGCAGCGCCAGGCCAAGACGGCGGGATACGAGGATCGAGGGCATGTGTGGTCTCCAGGGCATCTGTTCCGTGGCGCACCCGCAGCGGATGAGCCGGCGCGCATGCTATGCGCCGGGCAATGCCCGCGACAGGCTCATGTGATGAGGGTTAGCCCGCGGCCCAGCGCCTGCGGCGCGATCCTTGTCACGGTGTCAGCCAGCGCGCCCCGTGCTCGTCGAAGGCGGCGCGGCGCGGGCCCTGGGCATGAAGCTCCAGCCAGTCGAGCGACAGCACTCTGGCCGACAGCAGCGCGAAGTTCTCGCGTGTCGTGCGTTCAGGCAATGGCACGGGGCCATCGAGCGGGGTGCCCGGGGCCTGCGGGGAAAGGTAGTCCTGCGCCGAAGGCGTGAGCTTCAGACGCGCCCAGCGCGAGGACACCGCCAGACCCGAGGTGACGAGCGTCAGCTCGACCCGTGCACGCAGTTGCCAGGCGAGCCTGGGCGACCACAGCACCAGCGTGCCGAGAGGGTGCGCCTCGATCTGCCGCACTTTCGGCGAGCGCGCGTCGGTGTAGATGAGCAGCGTGCGCGCTTCGGCATCAAGGTCGCGCAGCACCACCGTGCGTGCATCGGCCGCGTCGCCGTCGATCGTGGCCAGCACCGGGTGCCGCCACGCGTGGCCGCGCTGTTGGCCGGCCTGGGCGAGTTCGTGCCAGACGGCCGCCTCGACCGCCTGCAGCGACGCGGGCCGTGTGGCGTCGCGGGTCGGCTCGGTCATCCTTCGGTCAGGCCTCGCGGCGCATCGCCGGGAACAGGATCACGTCGCGGATGCTCGGGCTGTCGGTGAGCAGCATCATCAGCCGGTCGATGCCGACGCCGCAGCCGCCCGCCGGCGGCATGCCGTACTCCAGCGCGCGCACGAAGTCGGCGTCGTAGACCATGGCTTCCTCGTCGCCTGCGTCCTTGTTCGATGCCTGCCGCCGAAAGCGTGCCGCCTGTTCCTCGGGGTCGTTGAGCTCCGAGAAGCCGTTGGCGATCTCGCGCCCGGCCATGAACAGCTCGAAGCGCTCGGTCACCGTCGGATCGGCATCCGATGCGCGCGCCAGCGGCGACACCTCCACCGGGTAGTCGACGATGTAGGTGGGCTGCCAAAGCTGGTGTTCGACCGCCGCTTCGAAGAGCCCGAACTGCAGCTCGGCCAGCGTCCAATGCGCCGGCGGCTCCGCGCCCAGCGCTTTGAGCCGCGCGTGCAGCACCTGGGCATCCACCGCTTCGTCCGCGCTCAGACCGGCGTGCGCCACCAGGGATTCGCGCACCGTCAGGCGGGTGAAGGGCTGGTCGAAGTTCAGCTCGCGCCCGCCGTAGCCGAGCACGGCCGAGCCGGTGGCCTGGCGCGCGGCGTGGCGCAGCAGCTGCTCGGTGAAGTCCATCAGCTCGCGGTGCGTCCAGTACGCCGCGTAGAACTCCATCATCGTGAACTCGGGGTTGTGGCGGACGCTGATGCCTTCGTTGCGGAAGTTGCGGTTGATCTCGAACACGCGCTCGAAGCCGCCCACCAGCAGCCGCTTGAGGTACAGCTCGGGCGCGATGCGCAGGAACATCGGCTGGTCCAGCGCGTTGTGGTGCGTGATGAAGGGCTTGGCGTTGGCGCCCCCGGGGATCGGGTGCAGCATCGGCGTCTCGACCTCGAGAAAGCCGTGCTCGACCATGAAACCGCGGATCGAGGCCACCGCCTTGCTGCGCGCGACGAAGCGCAGTCGCGCGCTGTCGTCGGTGAGCAGATCGACGTGGCGCTGGCGCACCTTCTGCTCGGGGTCGTTCATGCCGTGGAACTTGTCGGGCAGCGGCCGCAGGCTCTTCACCAGCAGCCGCAGCGTGGTCGCGCGTACCGAGAGTTCGCCGCTGCGCGTGCGGAACAGCGTGCCCTCGCAGCCCAGGATATCGCCCAGATCCCAGTGCTTGAAGGCGGCCAGCGTCTCGGCCCCGATGGCGTCCTGCGTCAGGTACAGCTGGATGCGGCCGCTGCCGTCCTGCAGCGTGGCAAAACACGCCTTGCCCATCACGCGCTTCAACATCATGCGCCCGGCCACCACCACGCGCAGCGCCTGCGGCTCCAGCGTTTCGTTGGGCAGCTCGCCGTAGCGCTGGTGCAGGTCGGCCGCGTGGTGCTCGGGCCTGAAGTCGTTCGGGAAGGCGACGCCGGTCTGGCGCAGCGCGGCGAGTTTCTCGCGCCGCTCGGCCATCAGCTGGTTCTCGTCGGGGGCTGCCGCTTCGGGGTTGGCCGGGGTCGTGGAGGTCATCGCGCACTCTTCGCGTGCCTGGGGCACGGGGGCCGTGATTCTAGGTGCGGCCCGTAGAATGGTGGCCTCCCTGGCGTTGCCCGCAACGTCGACCACCGACGCCCGCCGTGGCCCCATTTCCGATCACCGATCGCCGCATCCGCTTCGCGCTGGTCGGCTGTGGGCGCATCAGCGCCAACCACCTCGAGGCCCTGCGCCAGCATGACGCGCGCGCCGAACTGGTGGCGCTGTGCGACAACCGGCCGGCCGCGCTGGCCGAGGCCGTCGCAACCAGTGGCGTACGCGGCTTCACTTCGCTGGATGCGCTGCTGGCGGCCAGCGACGCCGATGTGATCGTGCTCGCCACGCCCAGCGGCCTGCACCCGCGCCAGGCGATGAAGGCCGCGGCGGCCGGGCGCCATGTGCTGACCGAAAAGCCGATGGCCACCAAGTGGGACGAAGGCATGGCCATGGTGCGCGCCTGCCGCGAGGCCGGCGTGCAGCTTTTCGTGGTCAAGCAGAACCGGCTGAACCCGACGCTGCAGCGCCTGAAGGCCGCGCTGGCCGAAGGCCGCTTCGGACGCATCGTGATGGTGGTCGTGAATGTTTTCTGGACACGCCCGCAGAGCTACTACGACGAAGCGCCCTGGCGCGGCCGCTGGGACCTGGACGGCGGCGCCTTCCTCAACCAGGCCAGTCACTACGTGGACATGGTGGACTGGCTGGTCGGCCCGGTCGACAGCGTGCATGCCTATACCGCCACGCTGGCGCGCGACATCGAGGCCGAGGACACCGGCGTCATGAGCCTGCGCCTGCGTAGCGGCGCGCTGGCCTCGATCAACGTGACCATGCTGACGCAGGGCCGCAACTTCGAGGGCAGCATCACGATCCTGGGCGAGCGCGGCACCGTGCGCGTGGGCGGCGTGGCCGTCAACCGAATCGAGCACTGGCAGTTCGACGAGCCGCGGCCCGAGGATGCCCAGGCGCTGCAGGCCGGTTACGCCACCGCCAGCGTCTACGGCCCCGGCCACGCGCTGTACTACGACAACGTGATCGGCACGCTGCGCGGCGAAGGCGCGGCGCAGGTCGACGGCTACGAGGGCCTGCGCTCGCTGGCGGTGGTGATCGCCGCCTACCGCAGTGCACGCGACGGCACCCGCGTCGGCCTGCCGCTGGTGTTTTGATGGCGACACACTGACGATGGCCGGCTGGTGGGCCCACGCAAGCGCGGTGGTCGATGACGGCGCACAACTGGGTGACGGCACCAGGGTCTGGCACTTTGCGCATGTCTCGTCCGGCGCGCGCATCGGCCGCGGCTGTGCGCTCGGGCAGGGCGTCTTCGTCGGCAACGACGTGCTGATCGGCGACGGCGTGCGCATCCAGAACCATGTCTCGGTCTACGACGCGGTGACGCTGGAAGACGAGGTCTTCTGCGGCCCCGGCGTGGTCTTCACCAACGTGCTGAACCCGCGTGCCGCGGTGCCGCGCAAGGCCGAGTACCGGCGCACGCTGGTGCGCCGTGGCGCCACGCTGGGTGCCAACTGCACGGTGGTCTGCGGCCACGTGATCGGCGAGTTTGCTTTCATCGGTGCAGGCGCCGTGGTCACCGCCGACGTGCCCGACCACGCGCTGGTGGTCGGCGTGCCGGCGCGGCGCATCGGCTGGATCAGCCGCCACGGCGAGCGCCTGGCGTTGCCGGTCTCGGGCCAGGGCGAGGCGGCCTGCCCGGCCACCGGCGAGCGCTACCGGCTGCAGGGCGACCAGGTGCAGCGATGCAGTTCTGCGACCTGAAGACGCAGTACCACGCGCTCAAGGCGAGCGTGGACGCGCGCATCCAGCGTGTGCTCGACCACGGCCAGTACATCATGGGCCCGGAGGTGGCCGAGCTCGAAGCCGCGCTGGCCGCCTTTACCGGCGCAAAACACTGCATCACCGTGGCGAGCGGCACCGAGGCGCTGCTGATCGCGCTGATGGCGCTGGACCTGCACGCAGGCGACGAGGTCATCACCTCGCCCTTCACCTTCGCCGCCACCGCCGAGACCATCGTGCTGGCCGGCGCCCGGCCGGTGTTTGTCGACATCGAGCCCGACACAGGCAACATCGACGCGTCGTTGATCGAGGCCCGCATCACGCCGCGCACGCGGGCCATCATGCCCGTGAGCCTGTACGGCCAGGTGGCCGACATGGACGCCATCAACACCGTGGCCGCGCGCCACGGGCTGGCGGTGATCGAAGACGCGGCGCAGAGCTTCGGCGCGGTCTACCGCGGCCGGCGCTCGGGCGCTCTGTCGACCTTCGGCGCCACCAGCTTCTTTCCGAGCAAACCGCTGGGCTGCTACGGCGACGGCGGCGCGCTGTTCACCGACGACGCCCTTCTGGCGCAGGCGGCGCGCGAGATCCGCGTGCATGGCCAGAGCGCGCGCTACACCCACACGCGGCTGGGCGTCGGCGGCCGGCTCGACACGCTGCAGGCCGCGGTGCTGCTGGCCAAGCTGGAGCGCTTCGATTGGGAACTGCAGCGCCGCGCCGCGCTGGGCGCGCGCTACCGGCGGCTGCTTGCGGGCTTGCCGGGCCTGGGGTTGGTGAACGTGCGGCCCGACCGTGATTCGGTGTGGGCGCAGTTCACCATCTTTGTCGATCAGCGCGATGCGGTGGCCGCCGCGCTGAAAGCGCAGGGCGTTCCGACCGCCGTGCACTACCCGAAGCCGCTGCACCATCAGCCGGCCTATGCCGATGTCTGCTGCCCGCAGTGCTGCCCGCTCAGCATCGCGGCCGCGCAGCGTGTGCTCAGCCTGCCGATGAGCGCCGATCTCGGCGAGGCCGATCAGGACCATGTCGTGCAGGTGCTGGCCGAGGCCCTGCAGGCCTTGACCGCAGCCGCGCCGTGAGGCCGGAGATCAATCCCGACAGCGCCGGCTTCGACCCCCGCAGGCTCTACGACGAGCATCCGGAATACGCCGCGCGCCGGCGCACCGGATCGCAAGAACAGGCGCAGGTCGACCTTGAAGTGGCGCGCTTCAAGCTGCCGCAATTGCTGCGCTTGTGGCCGGCCGGCCCGTCGCCGGAATCGATGCTGGAGGTGGGCTGCGCCACCGGTGAGCTGATCGCTGCCTGGCCGGTGGCGCCGGGCGGGCGGCGCGTGGGTGTGGACATCTCGCCGGCCCACATCGCGGCGGCGCGGGCGCGATTCCCGCAGCTCGAATTCATCGATGGCGACTTTCGCAACCAGCTTCCCGCCGGCCCTTTCGACGGCGTGATCCTCAGCGACGTGCTCGAACATGTGGAAGACGACGCGGCCTTCCTGCGCGCCGCCGCGATGTTGGCGCCGCGGGTGCTGATCAACCTGCCGCTGGAAGACAACTGGCTCAACCATGGCCGCGCTTACGGGCCGCAGGATGTCTCGGGCCACTTGCGCGCTTACGGCCTGGACGACGCGCTCGGCCTGTTCACGCGCGCCGGCCTGCAGGTGCTGCAGTGGCATCGGGTGTGGATCCACGAGACCCCGGCCGAAGCCGAGCGTCGTGCGCTGCGCCGCGCCCATAGCGGGCGTGCGTTCGCCGGCGGCGCGCTGGGCAGTGCGGCGCGCGGGCTGCTGTTCGGCGCGGCCACCGCCTGGCCTGTGCTGGGCCGGCGGCTGTTCGCCTCCAACCTGTTTGCGCTGGCCTGCGCCGCTGACCGCGCTGCTGACCGCGCTGCAGACCGCGCTGTTGACCGCGCTGCAGACCGCGGCGTGCCCTCCGCTTGACGCTGCGGCGCGAACTGCTGCGCACGCTGCTGCTGCAAGGTGGTGGCGCGGCAGCCATGCTGCTGGCCGTGCTGTGGCTGGCGGCCACCGCCGGCCCGCAGGTGCAGGGGCAGTTCAGCCGCATCAAGGCCGAGGTCGATCTGGTCGCGGCGCTGGCCATGCTGGGCATGCCGCAGGCGCTGTTCTTCTTCCTGCGCGGTGGGCGCCTGAGCCTGGCGCGCGCGCTGCGCATCGCTGCGGCGGTGGCCTTGCTGGCGCTGCCGCTGGCCTGGGTCTGGGCCCGGCTGTCGGGGCTGGGCGGTGCGCTGGCTTGGGGCCTGCCTGTCGTGGCTGCCCTGGCGGTGTTGCACGGCCAGTGGCGCACGCTGCTGCTCGATCGGCCGGGCAGCGGCTGGTTCAACCTCGCGACGGCCCTGCCGCAGGTTCTGCTGCTGGTGGTGGCCGTGGGCTGGTCCGCCATGGCGGCGCAGGGCGAGGGCGCGTTGCTGACGGGCTGGGCACTCGCCTACGGGCTGACGCTGTTGCTGCTGGCGCCGCGGTTGTTCTCTGTGCCGCACCAGCCTGCGCCGCAGGCCGGCGCCGCAACGCCGGTGGCCGCCGCCGAACTGCTGCGCTACGGCGGTGCCGCGTGGGCCGCCGCGGTGCTGGCGAATCTGTCGATCGTGCTGCTGCTGCGCACGGTGGACGCCTCTTCTGGCGCTGCAGCCTTGGGCCTGTTCACGCTCGCCTGGACGCTGGCGCAGCTGCCTTTGCTGCCGCTGAACTACGCCGCGCCGCTGCTGCTTCGCCAGTGGACGGGTGGCGCCGTGGTGGCTTCGGTGCGCCGGCCGGCGCTGATCGTCGCGCTGTCGGGGTTGCTGCTGGCCGTTGCGGCGGCGCTGCTGGCGCGCTGGCGCGATGACATCGGCTTCGGCGCGGCCTATGCCGGGCTCGGCATGCTGCTGGCCGTGCTGCTGCTGGCCAGTGCCGCCGAAGCCGTGGCGCGGCTGCTGGTGGTGCGCCGCCACGCGGCCGGCCGGCCCTGGCACGCCACGCTGGCCGAGGCCGGCCGGTTGCTGGTGCTGCTGCCGGCCTGGGCGCTGGGCCGGGGTGACCTTGCCGCACTGGCCTGGTGGTGGTGCGCGGCCACGGTGGTGTCTCTGGCGATCCTGGCGGGGCTGTCGCGCTCCGCGCCGTTTGCCGTTCTGTCCGAAGAGCGGCGCCTGCCTTGAGCACGAAGACCACCGGCCACGTGGCGTTGCTGGGCGCCGCCAACTCGATCCACCTGCAGCGATGGGCCACCGCGCTGTCGGTCCGTGGCTGGCGCGTCAGCCTGATCACCCAGCACGAGGCACCGGCCGGTCTGCTGCCTGCCGCCGTGCAACTGCACCTGCTGCCGCACCGCGGGGCGCTCGGCTACTTCGCCAATGTGCCGGCGCTGCGCCGCCTGCTGCGCGAGTTGAAGCCCGACCTGCTGCACGCCCACTACGCCAGCGGCTACGGCAGCACGGCGGCGCTGTCGGGCACGCAGCCGCTGCTGCTGTCCGTGTGGGGTAGCGATGTCTACGACTTCCCGCGCCGCAGCCCGCTGCACGCGGCGTGGCTGCGGCGCAATCTGCGCGCTGCCACCGCGCTGGCCTCGACCAGCCAGGCGATGGCCAGCCAGGTGCGGCGGCTGCTCGGCCAAAGCGATCTGCCGGTGGCGGTGACGCCCTTCGGCATCGATCTGCAGCGCTTCATGCCGCGTGAAATGCCCTGCGACCGTCCGCCGGGCACCCCGCTGGTCATCGGCACCGTGAAGACGCTGGCGCCGAAGTACGGCATCGACCTGCTGCTGCGCGCCCACGCCCGGCTGCTGCACACGTCGGCCCGGCAGGTCGCGCCCAGGTTGCTGATCGTCGGCCACGGCCCGCAGCGCGCTGAGCTGCAGGCGCTGGCGGTGTCGCTCGGCAGCGCGGCGCAGGTGGATTTCGCCGGTGCGGTGCTGCATGCCGAGGTGCCCGGCTGGCTGCAGCGCATCGACGTCTTCGTGGCCGCCAGCCGGCTCGACAGCGAAAGCTTCGGCGTGGCCGTGCTCGAGGCATCGGCCTGCGCGCTGCCGGTGGTGGTCAGCGATGTGGGCGGGCTGCCCGAGGTGGTGGTGCAGGGCCAGACGGGCGTTGTAGTGCGGCGTGAGGACGACGCGGCGCTGGCGGCAGCCCTGGTGCCGCTGCTGGCCGATGCGGCACTGCGCCAGCGCCTGGGCGCCGCCGGCCGTGAGCATGTGCGCCAGCACTTCGAGTGGGAGACTTGCGTCGACCGCATGCTGGCTCTGTATGGCGCGGTCTGCGCCGCGGCCGCTCGATGAACCTGCTCTACATCAACCACTACGCCGGCACGCCCGTGCTGGGCATGGAGTACCGCCCGTACTTCCTGGCCCGCGAGTGGGTGCGCGCAGGCCACCGGGTGCTGATGCTGGCGGCTGACTTCTCGCATGTGCGCACGCGCCAGCCAGCGGCCGGTGCGCAGACGATCGACGGCATCGACTACCGCTGGATCGCCACCCCGCGCTACCAGGGCAACGGCGTCGGCCGGGTGCTCAACATCGCCGCCTTTCTCGCCACCGTCTGGCGCGACACGCCGCGGCTGCTGCGCGAGTTCGCGCCCGATGCGGTGATCGCCTCGAGCACCTATCCGATGGACATCTGGCCGGCGCGCCGCATCGCCCGCCGTGCCGGCGCGAAACTGGTGCACGAGGTGCACGACCTGTGGCCGCTGTCGCCGATCGAACTCGCCGGCATGTCGCCGCGCCACCCCTTCATCCGCCTGTGCCAGGCGGCCGAGGACGCCGCCTGCCGCGACGCCGACGTGGTGGTCTCGATGCTGCCCAAGGTGCACGCGCATCTGCAGGCGCGCGGGCTGGACTTGCGCAAGCTGGTCATCGTGCCCAACGGCATCGACCCGGCCGAGTGGCGTGCCGAGCCGGCCCCGCTGCGTGACGACGTGGCGGCGGCTCTCGCCCAGGCGCGCGTGGGCGGCCGCGTGGTGGTGGGCTACGCCGGCTCGATGGGGCGGCCCAACGCACTCGACACGCTGCTGGATGCGGCGGCGTTGCTGCGCGATGAGCCCTTCAGCGTGGTGCTGGTGGGCGACGGCCACGAACGCGCGCGGCTGGTGCAGCGCAGCGCGGATCTCGGGCTGGCGCAGGTGCACTGGTTGCCGCCGATCCCGAAGGCGCAGATCCCGGCCTTCCTGCAGGCGCTGGACATCGCCTGGATCGGCTGGCAGCGGGTGCCGATCTACCGCTTCGGCATCGCGCCGAACAAGCTGATGGACTACATGATGGCCGGCTGCGCGGTGCTGCATGCGGTGCAGGCCGGCAACGACCCGGTCGCGGAAGCCGGCTGCGGGCTGACGGTGGCACCGGAGTCGCCGGCCGCCAGCGCCGACGGCCTGCGCCGCTTGGCGTCCATGCCGGCCGACGGGCGCCGCGCGATGGGTGAGCGCGGCCGCGCATTCGTGCAGGCGCACCACACCTATCCGGTGCTGGCGCAACGCTTCTTGCAGGCGCTGCAGTGAACCCGCAGCACGAGCGTGAGCTGAAGGCGGTGGCCGAGCGCTATGCCCGTCGGGGCGATGTCGGAAGTGATGTGGCGGGCAAGCAGGTGCAGCGCCCGGAAGTGCTGCAGATGGTGCGCGAGCGTGAACAGGCGCTGCTTGCACTGCTCGCGGCGCATGGCAGGTCCAACCTGGCCGCGCTGGACGTCGTCGAGGTGGGCTGCGGCAGCGGCGGCAACCTGCTCGACCTGCTGCGGCTGGGCTGCTCGGCCGAGCGCCTGCAGGGCATCGAACTGCTGCCCGATCGGCTGGCACTGGCCCGCCAGCAGCTGCCCGCTGCCGTACGGCTGCACGGTGGCGACGCCAGCATCGCGCCGCTGGCGCCGGCCAGCCAGCATCTGCTGCTGGCCTGGACCGTCTTCTCGTCGCTGCTCGACGACGGCGTGCAGCAGCGTTTGGCCGCAGCGATGTGGGGCTGGCTCAGGCCCGGCGGTGCGCTGCTGTGGTACGACTTCTGCGTCGACAACCCGCGCAACCCCGACGTGCGCGGCGTGCCGATGCGGCGTGTACAGCGGTTGTTCCCGCACGGCCGCATCGACGCGCGCCGCGTCACGCTGGCACCGCCGCTGGCGCGCGCCGTCTGCCGCCTGCACCCGGCCCTGTACCCGTGGTGCAATGCGCTGCCCTGGCTGCGCACCCACCGCCTGGCCTGGATCGAGAAGCCGAACTGATCTGCTGATGAACCCACCCTTCCTGCCCTTCGCGCTGCCCGACATCGGCGAGGAAGAGATCGCCGAGGTGGTCGACACCCTGCGTTCCGGTTGGGTCACCACCGGCCCGAAGGCGCGCCGCTTCGAGCAGGACTTCGTCGCCTTCCTCGGCGACCCGGCCTTGCATGCGGTGGCCGTCAACTCGGCTACCGCCGGGCTGCACCTGGCGCTGGAAGCGCTGGGCATCGGCCCGGGCGACGAGGTCATCACCACCACCCACACCTTCACCGCCACCGCCGAGGTGGTGCGCTACCTGGGCGCCGATGTGAAGCTGGTCGACATCGATCCCGTCACCTTGAACATCGACCCGGCAGCGATCGAGGCCGCCATCACGCCGCGTTGCAAGGCCATCCTGCCGGTGCACTACGCCGGCTTGGCCGCCGACATGCCGGCGATCCTGGCCATCGCCCGCCGCCACGGCCTGAAGGTGGTGGAAGACGCCGCCCATGCGCTGCCCAGCAGCGTCGGCGGGCGGCGCATCGGCACGCTGGCCAGCGACGCCACGGTCTTCAGCTTCTACGCCAACAAGACCATCACCACCGGTGAGGGCGGCATGCTGGTCACCCGCGATGCGGCGCTGGCTCAACGTGCCCAGGTCATGCGGCTGCACGGCATGAGCCGCGATGCGTTTGACCGCTTCACCGCCACCGTGCCCAGCTGGTACTACGAGATCGTGGCGCC
>JBBQOR010000010.1:0-15389 GCA_038331055.1 Burkholderiales bacterium | reverse complement strand
CCACCGCCTGTCGCGCTCGATGAACCACCCCACACCGGGTGTCACCTCGTTTGCCGCGCCCGTGTTCGACTACTCCGGAAATATCGTGCTGGGCATCACCCTGATGGGCTCTTCGGGCGTCTTCGACCCCGACTGGCACGGCCCGCAAGCGCGGGCTGCGCGAGACTGCGCAGCCGAGGTGTCCAAACGCCTGGGCCATGCGCAGCCGGCTTCAGCCGCGCCTGCTGCGGCGCCGGTTGCGGCCATGCTTGTCTTTGCCGATCGTCAGCGTGGACAGGCGCTTGTCGACGCTGCCGGCCGCCAGCGCGGCCAACGCACCAGGGCGCAGCGGCACCAGCGGCAGAGCGCCCAGGAAGAAAGCCAGATCCGTAGGTGCCTACCAAATTTGGTAGATAAATCAGGCACCTGGCGCGCATTGTTGATGTGGCCCGGTGCTTTGTGTTTGGCCCTGCCAAAGGCGCCCGAAAGCGACCGTTCACGGACCCTTGCAAGGCCGCCGTGCGGCAACCGACAGACAGGACGCGGCGCCTGTGACAGTATGTCCCTATGAGATCCAATCCATTGCGCCTGCCTCGCCTGCCTCGCAGCCCTGCAATCGCGCTGACCTGCGCCGTTCTTTCGATACTCACCTTGAGCACTACGGCCATGCCCAGCCACGCCACCGAAGAGCCTGAGTACCAGGTGGTCCGCGATCTCGCCGGCGTCGAGGTGCGTCAGTACGCTGCTTACGCCGTCGCCGAGGTGACGGTGGCTGGTCCGGCGGGCGAAGCGGGCAACCAGGCTTTCCCGATCCTGGCCGGCTACATCTTCGGCAAGAACAAGGGCGAGCGGAAGTTTGCGATGACGGCACCGGTGACTCAGGTGGCTACTCCGATGAAGCTCGAGATGACGGCGCCGGTCACGCAGACCGCTGCACCCGGCGGCGTCATGGTGCAGTTCGTACTGCCGAAGGGCGTGACGGCGGCCAGTGCGCCTGAACCGCTGGACGCGCGCGTCAGACTGCGCGACGTGCTGCCGGCTCAGGTGGCAGTGATTCGCTATTCGGGCTTCTGGTCGGCGTCGAACGACAACGAACACCTGACCAAACTGCAGACCGCGCTGCGCGCTGCCGACCTGTCGTGGACGGGAGAGCCGGTGACCGCGCGCTACAACGGACCGTTCACGCCCTGGTTCATGCGCCGCAACGAGATCTGGCTGTCGCTGACGCAGAGCCGCTGACTCCAAGGGCACACGCCGCGGCGCTTGCGGTCTACATCGCCGTGCCGGTGCGGCGTGAACTCTTCGGCAGCCCGCCCGCCACGCCATCGCTGGGCGAATTGATGCCCATCAAACAGTTCTCGTGCAACGTGATCGGGGTGCTCGCGTCCAGGGGCCAGACTGGCCTGGGCGACCAGGACGACTCCGTGGTCGTGCCGCTGCACACGCTGCAGCGCCGCGTCACGGGCAGCCGCCGCTTCAGCACGCTGATCGTGAAGATGCGCGAGGGCAGCGACGGCGCGGACCCGTGGCCGCCGTGAACCTGCTGGTGGGAGGCACCGGCATCATGAACACATGCTGCCCAGCGTTAACGAGTTCCTGATCGAGGCCGTGGAGTTATCAGCCTTGGGCGGGATGATCGGCGTGCTGATCGCCAGCGCGGCGTCTTGCGGGCTGGCGCAGTTGATGGGCGTGCGATATGCGTTCGACGCCGCGATCAACCTGCTGGCGCTGCTGTGCTCGGCCTTCATCGGCGCGGCGTTCGGCTACTTCCCGGCGCGTCGCGCAGCGCTTATGGACCCGATCGAGGCGCTGCGGCACGAGTAGCGCGACGCCTCATGGTGCCGGGGCGGCGGCGCACCGGCCGCCGCCCGGGTGAAGCCGATCAGGTCTTCAGGTGGCCAGCGTCGTGCGGCCGGCGTCGCCGGCGTTGCGCGTCGCCTCGAACAAGAGCCAGGTGCGCTGCTCGGTCTGATCGATCCACCGCGCTGTGTGCGGCTGATGTGGCCGATGGAGCGCAGCGTCGGCCCGCCGAGCTTGCGGCAACGCTCGGCCAGTGGGTCGGTCATCGCAAACAGCTCGCCGGCCCGCTCGTCCAGCGTGAGGTAGCAGTCGCCGAAGTGCGGACCGCTCAATTGCCAGAGGAACTTCTTGCTCCCGTGCCGCCACGACATGCGCTGGGCTTTGCGGCCGTCGGTCGCCCAGCGCACAGACGCGGCGATCGACGGCCGCTACAAACGTTGTGCTGGATTCCAGTTGCCACGCAGTAGGACAGCGTGCCGAAAGCTCAGTTGCGCAACTGCCTTCAGTCCGACCGGCGTGTGGACGTCGAAGTGCGTGGCACCCAGCCATAGACGGCAGCAAGCCTTGAACATGCAATAGGGAAAGACCTGAAGCGACGCTGACCCCGACATGTCGATGCTCACTCTGGAACACAGCCCGTTCGCCTACCGGGCTGACTTCATGAATTACGGCGGTCTGTGCCTGACGCTGGCCCTGGGGCTGGTGCTGCGCCATCCGCCCGGCAGTGCCCAGACGCTGGGTTTGTGGGTCGTGGGCGGTGGGGCGCTCTGGACTTTGGCCGAGTACCTGCTCCCGCGCTGCTGGCTCAGAGCCGTGAACGCGCAAGTCCATGATTGATTTCACTTCCCGCAGGCCCGGCTTGGGCCGTATCACTCATCCGCAAGGAGACTTTCATGCTTCAAACCGTTGCCGTCATCCTGGTCGTCCTGTGGCTCCTCGGCATGGTCACCTCGACCATGATGGGCGGCTTGATCCACGTCCTGCTCGTCGTGGCCATCGTCATCGTCCTGGTGCGCGTGATCAGCGGGCGAAAAGTGATGTGACAAAGTGCTGTATCCACCCCGAGCCTGCATTGGCGGGCTCGGCGCGGACGTGATGTGCCGAAGGCCGATTGGCAGCTGCTGTATGTGCGCTGCCATACCTAAGTAAAAATAGTCCCGCGTGCTGCACGAACAGTTAGCGTACTTGTAAGTCGCAGTGTTCCGCCCTAGCGCTGCTGAGAGGAAATAGCTTCCAATCATTGGACTTTCCGGACGGCAGAGCGTTATGTCACAGGTGATGAAATGACAGCAATCAAATCAACTTTTGCGGGGCTGGTCACGCTGGCCCTCGGCGCCTCGGGGGCCTGGGCGGCACCGATACTCGGCCCCAATCTCGCGAGCTTTGCGGTGCTGGGCGCTACCGGGGTGACCAACGTGCCCACCAGCATCATCGGCGGCAATCTGGGCTCGGCGCCCAACGCCTCGGTCGGCGGGGGCTATGTGTTCTCATCCGGATCACTGCAACAGAACACGGCGATCGCACAGAACGCGCAGATCGAGCTCGATGCGGCGATCCTGGCCCTGAACGCCTTACCCTCCACCGGCATCTTCGCGTCGAACGGCGCCGTGATCACCTACAACCCCGGCGTCTACGATGGGGGCGCCGTGAATCTGGGTGCCATGGTCACGCTTGACGGCGCCGGCAGCAACAATGCGGTGTGGATCTTTCGCACGACGAGCACGCTCGTCAAATCGACCACCGCAGCAGTTTCTGTGGTCAACGTCGGTGACGGCGCCAATGTGGGGATCTACTGGGTTGTCGGCAGCGCCGCCACTCTCAACGGCCCGCAGTTCGTTGGCAATGTTCTTGCAAACACCCTGATCAGCAGCGATGGCAGTCTGGCCGTGTCCTGCGGCAGGCTCTTGTCGGCAGAGTCGCAGGTGGCCTTGATCATGGACTCGATCTCCATCGGCTGCACCGACACCGGCATCGCGGGCGGCACGCAAGTCGCCAGCAGCGGCGGCTTCGACCGGGGGGCGAACATCGGAAGTGGGGGCACCGGGGGATCGGGCGGTGCAGTCGTGAACGGCGTCCCCGAACCCGGGAGTCTGCTCCTGGTCAGCCTGGCCCTGGCAGGCGTTGGCCTTGCGAGGCCCGGGATGATGTCGTCAGCCTTCCGGTCGGGGCGGCGAGAGAGCGCCTGATTTCGGCCAGCTCGAGGTGCAATCTGGCCCCAGAAGCCGCCGCAAACGGCTGAGTTCAAGCGCGCTCTTAGCCGGCCGGCCAGCTTTGGATCACCGATCTGCCCGCGACGGCTGACACCGAAGTCTCCGCCGTGCCCCAGGCCATGTCCAGTATCGACAGGAATACCGGCCATCCCTTCAACGTGGCCAGGTTGGTCAGGTCGTAGGTGCCGTAGGCAAACAGGTCCACCAGGGCACCCGTCATGGCCTCCTTCAGCAGCCCGGGTGACGCCGACAACGGCCACACGACCAGCAGCACCACCCCCAGCGGGTAGAGCAGATAGAACAGGCCAGCCGCCCCTCAGCGCGGCTGCTCTGCCATCAGGTGCCCGATATGCCTTGCTGGTACAGCGGGCGAGCGATGGGACCCAGCCACAGTGCATCCAGCACCAGCATGGCCAGCGCAGCGGCGGCATAGACCGCGAAGAATTTCAAGGGCATGTTCATAGCCAGTACTCCCACCAACGCGCAAACCATTCCTTGACGCGCGACACGGGGCTGCGCTGGCGCCAGGCCTGCAATGTGATCTGCTTGGACTCCACCAGGTCCTTGTCGATCAGCACCTGCAGCTGCTGTCCGAACTCTTGCCCCAGCACCACCACGTTGAGCTCATGGTTGTGCAGGAAGCTGCGCCAGTCCAGGTTGGTCGAGCCTACTGTCGCCCAAACACCGTCGATCAGCGCGGTCTTCGAATGCAGCACCACGCCCTGGCGTTCGTGGATTTGCACACCCGCACTCAGCAGGGTCTCATAGAACGCGCGGCCGGCATGGAACACCAGCCACGAGTCGGTCTGGCTGGGCAGGATCAGCGTCACCGCCACGCCGCGTGTCGCCGCGGCCACCAGCGCGGCCAGCAGCTGCGGGTCGGGCACGAAGTAGGCAATGGTGACCTGCACGCTGGTCTGCGCGCTGGCTATTGCAGACAGCAGAGTCGCGTAGATCTGGCTGAAGGGCTCTTCCGGCGTGCTGCCGATGGCGCGCACGACCAAGGGGCCGGCTTTGACTGGCGGCGGAAACCACAGGCGTGGCTGCAACGCAGGCCCCTTCTGCGACGCCCAACTGGCGAGGAAGAGCTTCTGCAACTCGGCCACCACCGGGCCGTGCAACTGCACGTCGGTGTCGCGCCATGCGGGGTTGTCGGTGCTGTGCCGGCGCGACGAGCCACCCGAGTACACGCTGCTGATGTTGATGCCACCCAGGAATGCGGTGCTGCCGTCCACGATCAGCAGCTTGCGGTGGTCACGCTGGTTGACCTCCCACGCCCTGCGCGACTCGAGGAGCTTCAGCGGGTTCAGGGGGTTGAACTCCAGCACTTGCACACCTGCGGTCTTGAGCTGGTCGAAAAGTGCTGCCGGTGTGCTCAGCGTACCTGCACTGTCGTGGATGAGATTGACCTGCACGCCTCGAGCCTGTTGAGCCAGCAACGCAGCCACGAACTGGCGGCCCACAGCGTCGTCGTCAAGGATGTAGGTCTCCATGTGGACGTGGTCGCGCGCCTGTGCAATCGCGCTCAGCATCGCTTGATAGGTGGCTGGGCCGTCTTCGAGCAACTGCACGCGGTTGCCCGTGGTCAATGGGCTGCCGGTGACAGCCTCTTCGCGCGCCAGGTGGCGTTCGAAGATCTGTGTGTCGTCAGCGCCACGCGCCAGCCTTGTCAGCACAGTCTTGCTTTGCGCTTCGCTCAAGGGACCGCGCGGACCTTGGAGTTGAACCGGCGTCGTACTTGCGGTCGTGCCGGGCGCGATCGTCGGCAGGCCGCTGCAGCCGGCCAGCGACGCCGCGGCTGACAACAGCAACCCGGCAAGCGTCTTCGCGCTCATCGACCCGCGCTTGCACGCCCCTGTCACAGGCCACCGGGATTCATGCGCGCCGGTGGACCCGATGCGGGCTGGAGGTGGATGGCGTGGATCCAATTCGGCCAGGGCTCGGGAAGCTCTGCGTCAATAGCCTAACTGTCGCCGCGGCCAGCAACATTGGCTCTGCGCCGCCGAGAGTTCCATCAGCGGACCATTACAAGCGCCCCATCAGCAGCAGAACGACCAGCACGACCAGCACGACCCCGAGCACGCCCGACGGCGCGTAGCCCCAGCTGCGGCTGTGCGGCCAGGTGGGAATTGCGCCGACAAGCAGCAGCAGCAAGACGATCAGCAAGATGACTCCAAGACTCATGTCATTGCTCCTCGGCTGTTAATGTGGGGGGCGGCGTCAGTTGCGCGGTGCCGAAGCGGGCGCCGGCATCACGATGACCGTGGTGCTGTCGGCAGCGCGGCCGGTTGCGCCAGTTGCGCCGGTGTTTCCGGTGTAGCCGGTAGCGCCGGTTGCACCCGTGCTGCCGGTACTGCCGGTACTGCCAGTTGCACCCGTGTAGCCGGTACTGCCGGTGTTACCGGTATTGCCGGTATTGCCGGTGTTACCGGTGTTGCCGGTGTTGCCGGTCGCGCCGGTGCTGCCGGTGTAGCCAGTGTCGCCGGTCGCGCCTTTTGCGCCGCTCTCGCCGGCAGGTCCGGGTACCGGCACGTTGACGACCACCGGGTCGGCTGGTTTCTGACACGCGACCAGACTTACGGCGCTGACGATCGCCAGCAGAGACACGGAGATGATGCTTTTCATGGAGATTTCCTGGGTTGCGAAGGGCGGTTTGCGTTCACTGCGCCGTGTGTCATCTGAGGGCAACTCGCAGCGCGGAGAGAGGTGACGGTAGCGGTGACAGATTCGCTTGTCAGTGCGCTGGCGAACCAACGGGGCCTGACCTCAAGGCGATCGAGGGGGTCCATCGACCTCAACGCGTCTATTGGCAGCGTTGAGTGCAGCACTATCTCGTGCAATGGCCGAGTCGGTTCCCGAAAGGTCCGGCGGACCTGTGCCCACCAGGCCCGGCGGGGGTGCGCCTTCGGCCGTGAAGTCCACCTTCTGCTCGGTCAGCGTTTTCATTTCTGGCTCAGGCTCTGCAGTCTTGACGGTGCGCGATGAGGGCTTCTGCTTGTGCTTGGTGAGGGTCATGTGCAACTCCATTCAGATTGGGCGGGATGGTTCGGATGCCAGCAGATTTGCGTGACGTGGCTCAGTCTGAAGCGGCCCGATGAGGCAGGCTGTGCGCCAACGCACCGACGACGGGGTCCTGGCGGCTGCACAGTGCGACTCCTTCGAACGCCTTGCGAAACCCTCGATGTCTTCTCCATTTCAGCTCACGACGATTCGCCCTCATGCGGCCGCGGCGGCCGCGCACTATGCCGTGTGGATGCGCCGCGTGGAATGGGTCGGTGCAGTTCTCGTGATCGCCTTGCTCGGGATCTTCTCGGCGGTCATTGCCGCGTCGGTGGAGCACGCCGATCACAACCGGTCAGCCGCCCAGGACTTGCTTCGCCGGCGTGATGCCTGTGAGGTGCTTGCGCTGCCCAAGGCGCGCAGCGACTGCGCGCTCGCTTCGGCGGTCCTGGGCCCGCCTGTCCTGTTGCTGCGCTGAGATCCCGCATGGCGAGTTGTCGCGCCGGCTGGGCGTGAGTGGCCTATGTCGGCCAGCAGGCCGGCCAGATCTGCGAGCAGACCTGAGACGATCGCGGCCACGGCAATGCCGGATCAGCGGCAGTGCAGAAACCCGCAAGAGTCAGCGCTACAGTGAGCCCGAGTGCGGCTTTTCCGATACGGGTTCTGCGAAATGTTGAACTACCGACATCTGTACTACTTCTGGGTCGTGACGAAGGAAGGCGGCTTTGCTCGAGCGGCCGAGAGGCTGGACATGGCGGTGCAGACCATCAGCGCCCAGGTTCGCGAGCTGGAAAGGGCACTGGGTCACCAACTGCTCAAGCCCGCCGGCCGCGGCGTGGCGATGACCGAGGCGGGACAGGCGGCCTTTGCTCGCGCCGAAGAGATTTTCCAGCTCGGGCAAGTCATTCCGGAAGAGGTTCGCGAGGCCGCCAGCGGCAAGGTCGCACGGTTGGCCGTCGGGCTGTCGGACGGCATTTCCAAACTGGCGGCCCACGCGCTGCTGGCGCCGGTACTGGCAACGCCGACGCTGCGGCTGCTGTGCCATGAGGGCGAGTTCGAGCAACTGCTGGGCGAGCTCGCGATGCACCACCTCGATCTGGTGCTGGCCGGGCAACCGGCACCCCACAACCCCAACCTGCGCTTGACGAGTGAACGACTGGTCGAGTCACCGGTGGACTGGTACGGGCCCGCCGCGCTGGTGCACAAGGCCGCCGTGGCCGGGTTCCCGCAGTCGCTGGGCAGGCTGCCCGTACTGCTGCCTACCGGGCATTCGACGTTGCGGCCCCGGCTGGACCGGTGGTTCGAAGCCCAGGGCCTGCGGCCGCACATCGTCGGAGAGTTCGAGGACAGCGCCCTATTGGCGGTCTTCGCCGCAAAAGGCCTGGGCGTGTTCCCGGTCAGCCGTTTCGGTGCCGCTGACGTCGCGCTGATGCGCGGCCTTCGGCTGCTGGGCCCTTGTGACGGCGTGCTGGAGGAGATCCACGCCATCCGTTCACGCCGCGGCCAGCACCACCCGCTGGTGATGCAGGTGGTGCTCGCTGCGCGGGCCTGACCGAAAGACTCTCAGGCACTCATGCCGCCTGCCGGCGCGCCGACTTCGAGGCGTTCGCGGGGTTGTCTTCGGTCAGCCGCCAATGGTGCCGGACAGCGTCCAGAACCATGGCTTCGCCATCGGCCATGTGCCCGTCCGCCCGAGCGGCGGCCAAGGACAGACGCAGGACCGTCCTTTGCAGCGCTGGATCCGACACCTCCGCCATCAGCGACGCCAAAGTGCTGTCATCGACGTTGGCCAAGAGCGAGCCCGTCGCGCAGCCGCCGAGCAGCAGCTCTTCGCATAGCGTGTGGACGAGGTGCGGCAGGAGATTGGGCTCCAGGCCGAGTTCGCGCTCGGCGCCGAGCTGCTTGAGGATGTCGAACTCCGAACTGCAGACATGGCCGTCAGAGATGAGAACCAGCGCGACGATGCGCGCGGCGGCTTCGGGGCTGTTGTGGGGGTAGCTGCGCATCGAGATTGGCCTTCAATGTTGACGATGTATGGAGAGCCGGGGCGGATGAATCGCCGCCGCCGGCCGGAGCAGGTGCCGTCGGCGAACGGCCCTGGGACTGTGACCGTGACGCGTCAGCGGAAAAAGCAGGATCTCTTTGTCTCCGAGTTCGTGAATCACGAAGTCTCCGAGGCCGCGTCGCCACGGGTCTGCACGCGGCGCGGGCAGGTGAACGAAGGCACCGTGCCTTGGACGACCCTGCCTTGCGATCCGGCGCGTTCTGGCTGCACGGAGGTGACCAACGTACGCACGAAGACCCGATCGGCGTGCGCAAAGTCCCACTGCTCGATGAGGCAGTGATCGCCCGCCTCGCCCCAGCGCAGCACGTTTACCGAGTTGGGCACCCCCGGGCGGGTGCGCGACGAGACGGCCGTGCCGGCCTGCACCACCCACAGTCGCCGCGCCAGCCCGTTCAGAGCCAGCATGTAGGGCAGATGAATGTGTCCGCCCATCACCAGATCGGCCCCGGCAGCCGACCAGACCCGCGTGGCGATATGGTGGCCGCGCAGCAGGTTGGGCCGGTCCTGAACCTGGGTCACGGCCGCTGGCTGGTGCACCACCACCACACGCAGCTGTTGTCGGCTGGCGGCGGCCAGCAGCTTCGCCACCCGATCGATCTGCGCCGCGGACACCTCACCGTTCTTGTGTCGCCAGGCCCGCGTGGTGTTCACGCCCACGACCAGCAGATCCCGCGATGCGTGCACGGGCTCCAGTTCAGACCCGAACGACGAGGCGTAGCGCGCGTAGGGGCGCGTGAAACGAGCCCAGAGGTCGAACAGCGCAATGTCGTGGTTGCCGGCGATGGCCAGCACCGGCGCGCCCAGTCGGTCGACGAAGGCCTTCGCCGCGCGAAACTGGGCTGGCCGCGCACGCTGCGTGATGTCGCCCGACAGCACCACCAGATCCGGCCGCAGCTGAGTGGCCAAGACGACGAGCGCTTCCACCACATGCGGCTGTTCGGTCCCGAAGTGGGTGTCGGAGATCTGCAGCAGCACACTCACGCGGCTGCCTCTGTCGCGTCTGCGGAGCCTGCTGAACCAGTAGCCTTTAGCAGATACAGCGGCTTGTCCAGCACGCGGATGTCTATCGGCGAGCGCATGCGTGCCACCTCGCCGTCGAACGCCACCATGACCTCCCTGCGGCCGCGCGCCAGCCTGGGCTTCACCACCATGTGATGGAACTCGAAGCCATCCACACCGGCGGCTTCGCCCAGCCGGCCCATGGCCCCTTGCAGCAACAGCCCGAGCATCGACAGCGTGCCGATGGGCCGCAACATCAGCGCAGCCATGCTGCCGTGGCCCGGCGTGCCGGCCAGGGTGTCCGCCGGCTCGGCACCGAACTGCTGCAGCTGCAGCCGGTTGTTGCCCACGAAGAGCGTCAGCGTCTGCACGTCGCGCACGGTGGCTCCCGTCTCGATGTGCAAGCGCAGCCGACGCTGTGCGCGCAGCAGCGTCGCACAGGCCGCCACGAATGCCACCCAGCGGCTGCGGCCGAAGCGGGCCTTGTAGGCCTCGCGGTCCTGCAACAGTTCGGGGTAGACGCCCAGGCTGGCGTTGACCAGGAACACCCTGTCATTGAACGCCGCCACCTGCACCGGCACCGGGCGCGCATCCAGCAGGCACTGCGCGGCAGCGGCCGGCTCGGTCGGAATGCCGTGCGTCCTGGCGAAGTAGTTGAAGGTGCCATATGGGATCACGCCTATCGCGCAACCAGCGGCGTGCGCAGCCTGGGCCACGGTATTGAGGCTGCCATCGCCGCCGACAGCGACCACCGCCGTTCCGCGCGCCACTGCCGCCGCTGCGGCCTCGCTGGCCACGCGCGCCAGTTCAGCGGGCCGGCATGTCAGCAGTTCGCCCGTTCGCCCGCGCGCCGCCAGGGCCGCGTTGATCACGGCGCGCTTGGAGTCCACGTCCTGGGCGCCGGCGCCGGTGTTGATCACGAACAGCAGCGCCGATGCCGGGTCGACGCGCGGGACTGGCCGTGCGTCGCCGGCCCCTGCGTTGCTGACCCCGGACACCATCATTCATGCCGCAGCAGATGGCCGATGACGGTGTGCTCGCCGTCCCGGCGATCAGCGCCCGGCGCGTCGTACAGCACCAGCCAGCGGGGCTTGCTGCCGGCGAGCGCGGGCGGCAAGTCGCAGATCGCTTCGGCGCGGTTCGTGCCACGCCCGTGGGGCAACGAAACCGACTCTGTCAGTGCCGCTTCGAAACGCACCGGCTCGCGGTTGGTTTTCAGCGCGGGCCTGGCGAGCGGCCACTTGAAGACACGGATCTCGCCGTTGAGCACCATCGTCGGCCCGGCCAGGATGTACAGATCGTCACCCGAGAAGTGCAGGTCGCGAATGCCCAGGCCGTCGAGCTGCAGGAAGTGCTTGCGCAGCAGGATGCCAGTCTCGTCCAGCGGCACCAGCCGCAGTTGATCGCCACGCGCCTCGACCGCCACTTCGAGCATCGCCGACCAGCCACGCAACACCGGCCCACGCAAGCCGAGCAGCAGGCGGTTGCCGTCCACGGCCAGCCCTTCGATGTCGAAGCCGTTGTCCTTGCCGGGTATGTTCATGTACGGGCCGAAGTGGGGGTCGTCGGCCAGCGCACGGGTGAGCAGGTTGTCTTGTGCGTCACCCTTGAGGCGCAGCGCACGCCGGCCGTCCTGGGCCTTGCGAACCAGGCAGGGCTGGCCTTCGACATCGGTCTCGATGGGCATGCAGGCCAGCAGGCGACGGTTGCGGTCCAGCGCCAGCCTGGACAGCCGCCTGGCGTTGGCGGCATGGTCGCCGTCGGCACGGGCGTTCTTGCGCTTCAAGCCATGCGAGCCCACCACCCACAGCCAGCCGTCGGCGACCGCCATGCCTTCGAGGTCGGCCTCCTCGTCGGCAGCACCGGGCAGGTCGAGCAGTTCGGCCAGCGGGAAGTCGCGTACTTCGCCGAAGCGCAGCGCTTCGTCGCCTGCGGGGGGCAGCCGGCGCAGGCGGTCGATGCCGCAGGCCTCGTCACCGGCGACCCATAGCCAGTCGCCTGAGAAGGCGGCGCCAGAGAGGTTGGTCTTCACCAGTGACCCAGGGGCGAACTCCAGGCGCACGGCGTTGGCGATTCTCGTGTTGGGCATGGCGTCGGACTCGTTGTGATCAGGATCGATAGAACGCGGGGGCGCGCGAATCGCATCGGGGTGGCGCTCGACTTTGTGCAGAACATCGCGAAGCGCTGAGTCTGCAGCAGAACCTTACGGTCGTTCTCAGGTTTATCCGATGTCAAAGCTCGCTGAAGCCTGCTTTTTCAGAATTTCTGTGGGTCTTAAGGTCAGGCACTGATTCAACCCACGGAGAACCCTGATGCAAGTCTTCTTCAAGTCGCGTGATGCGCAAGCAGCCGATCTGCTCGATCTGACTCAGCGTCGCACGCGTTTCGTGCTCCGGCGACTCGCCTGGCTGGTGCCGTACGCGACTGTCAGGATGTCTGACGTCAACGGCCCGCGTGGCGGCATCGACAAGCAATGCCAGGTCGAGCTCAAGACCGATGTCGCAGGGTCCGTGGTTGTGACCTCCGTGGCGAGTGACTGGCGCAGCGCGCTGGACAAGGCACTGGCCCGCGCCGCGCGGTTCGTGCTTCGCCTGATAAGACGCGGTGGTGACTCCAGGCGTTTGCGCCAACGCGCCGTCGCGCTCGACTCATGAATCGCACCCCCCCTCACCCATCCCGCATCCTGCATCCCGCAACGCCACCACGGAACATGAGTGAGCTCATGAAGAAACCATGAAGTGCCCGACCTGTACCGAGACCTCACTGGTGATGACCGAGCGGCAAGGCGTCGAGATCGACTACTGCCCACAGTGCAGAGGCGTGTGGCTCGATCGTGGCGAGCTCGACAAGCTCATCGAACGCTCCGGCGCGGTGGTAGCTGCGCCCAGCGGCAGCGCAGCGTCCCGGTCGCGACCTGACTTCGCGGACTCCGACCATGGCCATGGCTATACCGACCGACCCGGATCCCATGGTCAGCGAAAGAAATCGTGGCTGAAAGACTTCTTCGACTGACGCAGCGACGTTCGCCGGGTGGACGAGCACTCGCCAGACGATCCGATGGCGGACACGGAAGACCCACACGCAGGGCGCGATTGCTTCGCCTGGGCGCCGAAGTCGCCTGGTCTGGCACCCAGCCGGGCGACGGAGCGCTGGTCGTGCGCAGCGCCGCTCTCGAGTACCGGGGCCTGTACCGCGAGATTCGGCGCTCTAGCAACCAACAATCACGATCTCTGGCATTCAAACGATCCACAAGGGAATCTTCATGAGAATTGCGGTCTGGACTTTGTTTCTGCTGGTTCTGGCCTTGTGGACCGGTGGGACGCTGCTGCTGGCGGAACTGACCGCGTGGGGCGCGCGGCAGTTCGCCTCGGGTGAGGCCGCATCGTTGGGCCAGGCCGCTGCCCAGTGGCCGGTGCCCGGGTGGATGTCTGTGTGGGTCGACACGGCGTGGATCGAGACCGCCCAAGGCAGCCTGACCTGGGCGCTGCAGGCGCTGGATGGCACGCTGCCCCTGTTGGGTTCTGCGGTCGGCTGGATCGTGCCGTTCATCTGGGTGCTGTGGGCCCTGGGGGTCGTCGTGATGTTGCTGCTGGCGAGCGGTGCCCATTTCATGCTTGGCCGTCTGCAGCCGGCCCAGACGCGCAGCCTTTGACGCCGGCCTGCCGTCGGGCCGGCGGATGACGTTTGCTCAAACGGGTGTGCCGCGGCCGATGCAAGGACTGGCGCTGGCCATCCAGGGGCCCGTGGCAAACTGGTCAAGCCGCCACCGGCTGCAGCGCCGGCAACGCTGCGGCGCACACCACGACGAAGTGGCTGGCCGCCCCGGCCGCGCGCAGGTCCATCCACATGCCCACGCGCAACCGCTGTGCGCCTTCGGCGAGCGCAGCGTCCACCTCGGGCTGTGCTGTGGCCGCACAGACGGTGAATCGGTAGACGCCGCCCGCTCGGCGCAACGTGATGTGCAGGCTGCGCCAATGGCTGGGTAGCGCGGGTTGCAGCCGCACTCGGCCGCCCTGCACCTGCAAACCGCAGATCGACTGCACGGCCGCGCGGTACAGGCCCGCAGCCGAGCCGGTGTACCAGCTCCACCCGCCTCGACCGCCATAGGGTGGCTGACTGTAGACATCGGCGGCCACCGCATACGGCTCCAGGCCATAGATCGGCCCGAGCACGGGATGCGCGGCGCGGTGCGCAGGGCTCACGGCGACGAAGGCGCGCCATGCGGCGTCGGCCTGACCGAGCTGGGCCCAGGCCATCACGGCCCACACGGCGCCGTGGCTGTACTGGCCGCCGTTCTCGCGCACGCCGGGTGGGTAGGCCTGGATGTAGCCGGCCGATGGTGTGGCCTGCGCCAGGGGTGGATCGAGCAGGCGCAGCAAGCCCAGTTCGGCGTCGGACAGCGCCCGGTCTGCCGACGCCATGGCGATGCGCTGACGCTCTGCAGGCGCGGCCTCCGACAGCACGCTCCAGGCCTGCGCGATCAGGTCGATGCGACATTCGGCATTCGCCTGCGCGCCCAGTGGCGAGCCGTCGTCGAAGAAGGCGCGTCGGTACCAGGCGCCGTCCCAGGCCGGCCCCTGCAGCGCCGCTCGCCAGCCCTGTGCCGCGCTTTGCCAGCGCGCTGCGCGCATGTGCTCGCCGCGTGCGCTCGCCACGGGGGCGAAGTCGGTCACCAGGCGGCACAGGAACCACGCCAGCCAGACCGATTCTCCGCGGCCACCGCTGCCCACGAGGTTCATGCCGTCATTCCAGTCGCCGCCGCCCATCAGCGGCAGACCGTGGACGCCGACCTCCAGGCTGCAGTCCAGCGTGCGCGCGCAATGCTCGAACAGCGACGCATGTTGTTCGCTGATGCGCGGCACGCTGTACAGATCTTCCGCGCCCGCGGGCACCGGGTCGCCTTCGATGAAGGGCAGCAGCTCGTCGTAGATGGCGTCGTCGCCGGTGGTGGCCACGTAGTGCAGCGTGGCATGCGGCAGCCACAAGAGGTCGTCGCTGAAGTGCGTGCGAACGCCGGCGCCGCTGTGCGGGTGCCACCAGTGCTGCACGTCGCCTTCGACGAACTGCCGTGCTGCCGCACGCAGCAGGTGGTCGCGCAGCAACTGCGGCGCGGTGGTGGCCAGCGCCATCGCATCTTGCAGCTGGTCGCGGAATCCGTAGGCACCGCCTGCCTGGTAGAAACCGGCGCGGCCCCAGAGCCGGCAGGCAGTGACCTGGTACAGCAGCCAGTGGTTGACGAGCGCGTCGAACAGCGGGTCGGGGGTGCGCACCGTGACCGCGCCGAGCAGCGCCTGCAGGCCGACTTCCGCGGCATCGGCCGCGGCACCGGCCGCGAG
>JBBQOR010000009.1:0-15910 GCA_038331055.1 Burkholderiales bacterium | reverse complement strand
CTGGGCGCGGGGGTCGCCGATCTGTCCCCCCCCCCGCCGCGGGGCCCGCTGGGGGTGTCGGCCGGGGGGCATACCGCCCGCGCCGTCTGCGGGGCGGGGGCGCCGCCGCCGGACCCGCCGGGGTGTTCAACGCGCGGATCACCTTGTCGGTGATGTCCACGCGCGATCCGGCAAAGATCACTTCCTGCAGGATCAGGTCGTACTTCTCCTGCTCGAAGATCTGCTTGATCACGCGGTTGGCGCGCTCGACCACCGCGGAGAGCTCTTCGTTCTTGCGCTGATTCAGGTCTTCCTGGAATTCGCGGCGCTTGCGCTGCAGGTCGCGGTCGAGTTCGACCAGTTCGCGCTGGCGGCGGTTGCGCTCGTTCTCGGGCAGCGTGGGCGCGTCCTTGTCGAGCTTGTCGGCCGCGGCCTTGAGCTTCGCCGCCTGGTCGGTCAGCTCACGCTCGCGTCGGCCGAACTCGGCTTCCAGCTTGGACTGGGCCGCCTTGGCCGGCACGGCGTCGCGCAGCACGCGCTCGCTGTTCACATAACCGATCTTCAACTCCTGCGCGGCAGCCGGCGCGAGCGCGGCAAGCACGAGCGTGGCCGTGGCCAAACCCTTGGGCAGGAAAGATCCCTTCGTCAGTTTCATCAGAACGCGGTCCCGATCTGGAATTGGAACTTCTGGATTCTATCGTTGGGCTTGACCTTCAAAGGCGTCCCCCAGGACAGCTTGAGTGGCCCGATCGGCGCGATCCACGACAGGCCCAGGCCGGCCGACGCACGGATGTCCGCAGCGCGCAGCGGCTCACCGTCGCGCCACACGTTGCCCGCATCGGCAAAGGCGAAGATGCGCAAAGTCTTGTCGTTGCCGCTGCCTGGCACCGGAAGGTAGAGCTCGGTACTGACGTTGAACTTGCGCGAGCCACCGATGAAGGCGCCCGTGGGGTCGACCACGCCCAGCGAGCCCTGCTCGAAGACCCGCACCGAGCCCAGGCCGCCGCCATAGAAGTTCTTGAAGACCGGATAGGGCTTTCCGCCCAGACCCTTGCCGATGCCGATCTCGGCGTTGATGCCGAGGGAGATGCGCGGGCTCAGCGGCCAGTATTGCTGGACCTGCAGATTGGTGCGCAAGTAGCGCACGTCGCCGGCAATGCTCCATTCCAGATTGACGCGCTGCAGCCTGCCGGTGGTGGGCACCAGGGCCGAGTCGCGGCCGTCGCGCGTCCAGCCCAGCGTAAGCGGCAGCGCGTGGCTGACTGCGCCGAACTGCTCGCGATAGAGGAAGTAGCTGTTCGGGATGCCGCTGGTGGCGCCGATCTGCGTGCGCTCGATGCCGATACCCAGGAACACGGTGTCGAAGTCGGAGAACGGCACGCCGAAGCGCACGGTGGCGCCGGGCGTGGCCAGCTGGTACTGATCGCCCAGGCTGTTGAACGGCCGGCTGGTGCGGTAGAAGACATCGAAGGCGCGCGAGATGCCGTCGGTCGTGAAGTACGGGTCGACTGCACTGAACACCAGCGTGCGGCTGGAACGGCTGGTGTTGACCTCGACGCCAAGGTAGTTGCCCGAACCGAAGACGTTTTCCTGCTTGACCGAGGCCGACAGCGACAGCCGGTCGGCGCTGGAGTAGCCCAGGCCCAGCAGCAGGCTGCCGGTGGGCTTCTCGGTGACGTTGACGACCAGGTCCACCTGGTCGGGCGAGCCGGCCACCTCGTTGGTCTCGACCGCCACGTCCTTGAAGAATCCCAGGCGGTCCACGCGGTCGCGCGAGAGCTTGATGCGCGCGCCGTCGTACCACGATGACTCGAGCTGGCGGAACTCGCGCCGCACCACCTCGTCGCGTGTCTTGGTGTTGCCCGCCACATCGATGCGGCGCACATAAACGCGGCGCTGCGGCTCGCCGCGCAGCACCAGCGCCACCTGCCCATTGGCGCGGTCGATCTCGGGCCGCGGCTCGACGCGGGCGAAGGCGAAACCGTATTGGCCGTACAGCTCGCTGAACCGGCGGGCGGTCTCGCTGACGTCCTCGTTGCGGTAGGCCTCGCCCGGCTTGATGCGCACCAGCGCGCGGAACTCGTCGTCCTTGCCCAGGTAGTCGCCTTCCAGCCGCACCGCGGTGACGGTGTAGGGCTGCCCCTCGCGGATCGAGATGGCAATCGAGATGTCCTGCTTGTCGGGCGAGATGGTGACCTGCGTCGACTCGACCGCGAACTCGAGGTAGCCGCGGTTGACGTACCAGGCGCGGATCGACTCGAGGTCGGCGTTGAGCTTGGCGCGCGAGTAACGATCGGCCTTGGTGTACCAGCTGAGCCAGCCGCCGGTGGTCAACTCCATCACGCCGCGCAACGCCGACTCGGAGAAGGCCTGCGTACCGACGACGCGGATTTCCTTGATGCGCGCGGCCTCGCCTTCACTCATGGTGAAGGTGACGTTGACGCGGTTGCGCTCGAGCGGCGTGATCGTCGTCGTCACCTCGGCGCCGTAGAGGCTGCGCGACAGGTATTGCCGCTTGATCTCCTGCTCGGCGCGGTCCACCAGCGCGCGGTCGAAGGGCAGGCCCTCGCCGATGCCGGCGTCCTTCAGCGACTTCAGCAGCACGTCGCGCTCGAACTCCTTCAGGCCGATGAAAGTGACGGCGGCGATCACCGAGCGTTCGTCGACGATGATCACCGCGACGCGGCCCTCGATCTCGATGCGCACGTCCTTGAACAGGCCGGTAGCGAACAGCGAGCGCAGCGCGGCAGCGCCCTTCTCGTCGGTGTAGGTGTCGCCGATACGAAAGGGCAGCGCAGCGAACACGGTGCCGGGGTCGGTTCGCGACAGGCCCTCGATGCGGATGTCGCGCAACTCGAAGGGCTCGACCGCACGCGCCGACGGCAGGTGCAGGGCCGCTGCGGCCACGATCAGAACGACGGCAGGGCGCCACGGGCCGTGCGGGAAGACGGAGTGCATGAAGCGTCGGGGGGAGGTCAGTGCAGGCCCAGAAGGCGGGCCACGTCGTTGAAGAGGGCCACCGACATCATCATCATCAGCAGCGCGAAGCCGCCGCGTTGCAACCGTGCCAGCCAGACATCAGAGATGGGCCGGCCCGTGATGGCCTCGAAAAGATAATACATGAGGTGTCCGCCGTCGAGCATCGGCAGCGGCAACAGGTTCAGCACGCCCAGACTGACGCTGACCAGTGCAAGGAAGCCCAGGTAGTACGCCAGCCCTTGCTGCACCGACTGGCCGGCATAGTCGGCGATGGTCAGCGGGCCCGAGAGGTTCTTCAGCGAGGCCTCGCCAATGAGCATGCGGCCGAGCATGCGCACGGTCAGCGCCGAGACCTCCCAGGTGCGCGTCACGCCCTCGCTCAGGCCTTCGATGGGCCCGCGGCGAACGTTCACCATCTCGGGCGGCTGCCCGATGAAGGCCTCGATGCGGCCGATGCGACGGTTGCCGTCTTCGGCCGACCGCGGCGTGACGTCGACCTCCAGCTTCTGACCAGCGCGCTCGAGCGTCCAGCGCTGGCTGCGTGCCTGCCCGTCCTGCACCGAGGCGCGGATGCGCTCGCGCAGGGCCTGCGCATCGGGCACCGGCCGGTCGTCCACGGCCAGCACGCGGTCGCCCTGGCGCAGCCCGGCGGCGGCCCCCGCGCCGCCGGCGCGCACATCACCGAGCACCGGCTCGCTGTAGGTGCCGGCCAGGCCGATGCGCTGCAGCAACTGGGCGTCGATCTCCCTGGACTGCAGCCGCGAGAGCTCGAGCCGCACGTCGCGCAGGCCGTAGCCGTCGCGCTGGCTGATCCGCAAGTTCAGGTTCTCGCCGTCGAGCACGGCCTGCGTGATCTGCCAGCGCAGATCGGTCATCGAGTCGATGTCCTGCCACTGCTCGCCGTCGCGTGAGGCAGCGCGCACCCAGTCTGCCGCACGCAGCCCGGCCTGGTCGGCCGGCGTGCCGACGGTGGGCGCGGCCAGCAGGGCCTTCGGCTCGTCGATGCCGATCCAGCAGGCGCTGGCAAACAGCAGCACGGCCAGCAGCAGGTTGGCCAGCGGCCCGGCGGCGACGATCGCAGTGCGCCGGGGCAGCGACTGCAGGTCGAAGGCCATCGAACGCTGGGCCGCCGGGACGCCGCCCTCACGCGTGTCGAGCATGCGCACGTAGCCGCCCAGCGGCAGCGCACAGAGCACGAACTCGGTCGCCTCGGGGTGGCTCTGGCGACGCCACAGCACACGGCCGAAGCCGACCGAAAAACGCAGCACCTTGACCCCGCAGGCCACTGCCACGCGGTAGTGGCCGTATTCGTGGATGACGATCAGCACACCCAGCGTGAGCAAGAAGGCGAGTACCGTGGTGATCATGGGCGCAGGTGTCCGTTCATCAGCGCAGGCCGCGCACCAGCGCGCGCGCGGTTTGGCGGGCGCGCGCATCCAGCGCCAGCAGGTCGTCGACCGAGCCGACAGGGCCCAGCGTCGCGGCCAGCGCCTCCACCGTGCCGGCGTTCACGCGGTGAATGCCGGTGAAGGGCAACTGGCGATCGAGGAACGCGGCCACCGCTTCCTCGTTGGCCGCGTTGAGCACCGCGCTCGCGCCGGGCGCGGCCGCCAGCGCGTCGTACGCCAGCGGCAGCGCCGGAAAGCGCCCGACATCGGGCGGCTCGAAGCTCAGCGCACCCAGCGTGGCGAAATCCAGGCTGGAAGCACCCGACTCGATGCGCTCTGGAAACGACAACCCGTAGGCGATCGGCACGCGCATGTCCGGCGTGCCCAGTTGCGCCAGCACCGAGGCATCGCGGCACACCACCATCGAGTGAATGATGCTCTGCGGGTGGATCACCACCTTGATGCGCGCCGGCGCCAGGCCGAACAGCCAATGCGCCTCGATCACCTCGAGCGCCTTGTTCATCATCGTCGCCGAGTCGACCGAGATCTTGCGTCCCATGACCCAGTTCGGATGCGCCACGGCCTGCTCGGGCGTCACGTCGTGCAGCGTGTGCGGATCGCGCGTGCGAAAGGGCCCGCCCGAGGCGGTTAGCACGATGTGGTCGATGCGCTCGTCCCAGGCCGCGCGGTCTTCGGGCAGGCACTGGAAGATCGCCGAATGCTCGCTGTCGATCGGCAGCAGCGTGGCGCCGCCTTCGTGCACCGCCTGCATGAAAAGTGCGCCGCCGACCACCAGCGCCTCCTTGTTTGCCAGCAGCAGACGTTTGCCGGCGCGCGCCGCCGCCATGCACGGCGCCAGGCCGGCGGCGCCGACGATGGCGGCCATCACGCTGTCCACTTCGGGCAGCGCGGCCAGCGTTTCCAGCGCCCGGGCGCCGACCCACACCTCGGTGGCCAGACCGCGCTCTCGCAGTCCCGCGCGCAGCGTGGCAGCCCCGGCTTCGTCGGCGACTACGGCTATGCGTGGACGCACCTGCATGCACTGCACCAACAGCACATCGATGCGTCGCTGCGCCGTCAGGCCGATGACCTCGAAGCGCTCGGGGTGCCGCGCCACCACGTCCAGCGTGCTGCTGCCCACCGAACCGGTGGAGCCGAGAATGGCCAGACGTTGCGAACGACTCATTTTCGAAGCC
Source organism: Burkholderiales bacterium (assembly GCA_038331055.1). GTDB lineage: Bacteria > Pseudomonadota > Gammaproteobacteria > Burkholderiales > Burkholderiaceae_C > Rubrivivax. The sequence continues at coordinate 10,368 of JBBQOR010000009.1, read as the reverse complement.
TACAGCCCGGTCAACGCCAGCGCTAGCGGGAATGCCGGCAGCAGCGCGTCCACACGGTCGAGCACACCCCCGTGGCCGGGCAGCAGGCGGCTGCTGTCCTTGGCGCCGGCCGCGCGCTTGACGAGAGACTCGATGAGGTCACCCACGACGCTCAAGCCGGCGATGGCAGCCAGCGCCAGCGCCGCGCCGAGCACGCCGTACAGCATGTGCAGGCTGCCGAAGATGCTCGGGCCAGTGGCTGCCAGCCAGGGCTCGGCGGAGGTCCAGATCAGCGCCAGCATCAACACGCCGAAGACGCCGCTGGCGACTCCCTCCCAGGTCTTGCCCGGGCTGATGCTCGGTGCCAGCTTGTGACGACCGAGCATGCGACCGCCGAAGTAGGCAGCGATGTCGGCCACCCAGACCACGCAGAAGACCGAGAGCACGAAGTTCAACCCCACCCACTTGGCGTGGGCGATCGCAAGCCACGCGGTCCACAGCGCCAGCATGCCCAGCGCCCAGCGTGCCGCCACCGGCAGCTGCGGCCACAGCGCAGGCCCGCCGCGCAGCGCGACGGCGCCGCCTAGCACCCACACCGCCACCGCCATCAGCCAGACCCAGCCCGGCGCGTGGACGGTCCAACCCAGCGCCCAGGCCGCGCCGCAGACCAGCGCCAACAACGCGCCGCTGAGCCAGGCGCGCAGGCCCGGCAGCTGGTTGAGGCGGCTCCACTCCCAGCCCGCCGCGGCGATCAGCAGCAGGGTCAGCGCAGCGAAGGGCCAGACGAGGTCCGTCGCCAGCGATGGCAGCAGCAGGGCCAGCAGGACGACGGCGGTAAGCACGCGCTGGCCGAGCATCGGCCGCTCAACCGCCCTGCGACACGGCAGCCGGCAGGCGAAGACCGCCGAAGCGCCGGTCGCGCTGCGCGAACGCCAGCAGCGCCGCGTCGATCTCGGCGGCACCGAAGTCGGGCCACAGGCACTCGGTGAAGAACAGTTCAGAGTACGCGGCCTGCCAGAGCAGGAAGTTGCTCATGCGCATCTCGCCGCCGGTGCGGATAAACAGGTCAGGGTCGGGCGCGAAGTTCAGCGCCATATGGCGCGACAGGTAGTCCTCGTCGAAGTCCTCGGGCCCGACACCGTCTTCGATGGCTCGCCGGCAGGCCTGCACCACGTCCCAGCGGCCGCCGTAGTTGAAGGCCACCGACAGCGTGATGCGGTCGTTGTGGGCGGTGATCGCCTCGGCGTGCTCCCAGGCCTGGCGCAGCTTGTCCGACACCGCCGAGCGGTCGCCGATGATGCGGATGCGCACCCCGTCACCGGCCAGCTTGGCCAGGTACTTGGAGACCGCCACCAGCACCAGCCCCATCAGGCCGGACACCTCGTCGGACGGGCGCTTCCAGTTTTCCGACGAGAACGCGAACACGGTCAGGTAGCCCACGCCGCGATCACGGAAAAGGTTGACCGCGCGCACCAGCGCATCGACGCCGGCCTTGTGGCCGAAAAAACGCGGCATGTAGCGTTGCCGGGCCCAGCGGCCGTTGCCGTCCATCACCACGGCGACATGGCGCGGCACCGTGCGCAACGGCTCGTTGTCCACGGTCTCGAGATCGGTGGCGCGCAGCATCGTGCAGTCGTTCAGACGGCCATCACTTCGGCTTCTTTGCCGGCGATCAGGCGGTCGATCTCGCCGATCATGCGGTCGGTCAGCTTCTGCACTTCGTCTTGTGATCGGCGCTCTTCGTCCTCGGTAGTCAGCTTGTCCTTGAGCAGCTTCTTGAGCTGCTCGTTGGCGTCGCGGCGCACGGCGCGCACATGCACCTTAGCGTCCTCGCCGGCGTGGCGCACCACCTTGCTCAGCTCGCGCCGCCGCTCTTCGGTCAGGGCCGGCATCGGCACGCGCAGCAGATCGCCCTGCGCCGCCGGGTTCAGGCCGAGGTCGCTCTCGCGGATGGCGCGCTCGATCTTCGCCGCCATGCCCTTTTCCCAGGGCTGCACGCTGATCGTGCGCGCATCGAGCAGCGTGACGTTGGCCACCTGCGAGATCGGCACGGGCGAGCCGTAGTAGTCGACATGCACCTGGTCGAGCAGGCCCGGGTGGGCACGCCCGGTGCGGACCTTCTGCAGTTCCTGCTTGAAGGCCTCGACCGACTTGCCCATCTTCTGGTCGGCCGTCTTCCTGATCTCGGCGGGGCTGGTCGTCATCGGCATGGGGTGGCCTCGTTCACACGTGTACCAACGTTCCCTCGTCCTCGCCGCGCACGACGCGCTGGAGTGCTCCGGGCTTGTTGATGCTGAACACCTTGATCGGCAGCTTCTGGTCGCGGCACAGCGCCAATGCGGTGGCGTCCATCACCTGCAGGTTGCGCGAGATCGCCTCATCGAAGCTGATCGTGGCATAGCGCGTGGCCGAGGGGTCCTTCATCGGGTCGGCACTGTAGACGCCGTCGACCTTGGTCGCCTTGAGCACCACCTCGGCGCCGATCTCCGCGCCGCGCAGCGCGGCAGCGGTGTCGGTGGTGAAGAAGGGGTTGCCGGTGCCGGCGGCGAAGACGACCACCTTGCCCTCCTCGAGGTACTGCAGCGCCTTCGGCCGCACGTACGGCTCGACCACCTGCTCGATCGAGATGGCCGACATCACGCGTGCGGTGATGCCTTCCTGGCGCATCGTGTCGGCCAGCGCCAGCGCGTTCATCACGGTGGCCAGCATGCCCATGTAGTCGGCGGTGGCGCGGTCCATGCCCACCGAGCCGCCAGCCACGCCGCGGAAGATGTTGCCGCCGCCGATGACCACCGCCACCTCGCAGCCCATCTGCGTCACCTGCTGAACCTCACGCACCATGCGCACGATGGTGGCGCGGTTGATCCCGTAGGCGTCGTCGCCCATCAGGGCTTCGCCAGAGAGCTTGAGAAGTATCCGTCGGTACGCAGGCATGCGGGTCAGGGGAAGGCGCAGCGGAGAGCCGCGGGTGGCAAGTCTAATCCGGGGGTCGCCAGGCGCCCCTCCGGGAACACGCGCCTTTACGCGTTGCGCGCGGCAGCCACTTGCGCCGCAACCTCAGCGGCGAAGTCGTCGACCTTCTTCTCGATGCCCTCGCCGACCACGTACAGCGTGAAGCCCTTCACCGTGGTCCGCTTGTCCTCGAGCATCTGCTGGACGGTCTGCTTGTCGTTCTTGACGAAGGTCTGGTTGAGCAGCGAGACCTCCTTCAGAAACTTCTGCACCGAGCCTTCGACCCGCTTGGCGACGATTTCTGGCGACTGCGCCGCCTTGCCCGCCGCCACCGCCGCAGCCGAATCCTCGGCCGCCTTCTCGGCGGCCACGCGGCGTTCGCGCTGGACCAGATCAGCCGCCACTTCGGCCGAGGACAGCGCCACCGGCTTCATCGCCGCCACGTGCATCGCGACGTCCTTGGCCGCCACCTCGTCGCCCACATACTCGACCACCACGCCGATGCGCGTGCCGTGCAGGTAGCTGGCGAGCGCGCCGCCGCCGGCATAGCGCTGGAAGCGGCGAATCGACATGTTCTCGCCGATCTTGCCGATCTGGCCCCTGCGCACGTCCTCGACCGTCGGGCCGAAGCCGTCCTGCGCGAGCGGCAGCGCCACCAGCGCCGCCACGTCGGCCGGCCCGTGCTGCACGACCAGGGCCGCCACCGACTTGGTGAAGGCCAGGAAAGACTCGTTCTTGGAGACGAAATCCGTCTCGCAGTTGATCTCGACCAGCGCACCAGTGCTGCCGTCGACGGACGCAGCCACCACGCCTTCGGCAGTGATGCGCGAGGCCGCCTTGCCGGCCTTGTTGCCCAACTTGACGCGCAGGATCTCTTCAGCGCGGCCGAGGTCGCCTTCGGCCTCGGTCAGCGCCTTCTTGCACTCCATCATCGGCGCGTCGGTCTTGGCGCGCAGCTCGGCGACCAGGCTTGCGGTGATTGCGGGCATTTCGTGTCTCCTCGGTCCATCCAGGTCATGGGCGTCGCAACGGCAAACGCCGGTCCGCGGCCCCAACAGGTCGTCCAGGGCAGCGCGGACCGAAGAAGGGCCCGCACCGCCCGCGCTGATCAGCCCTCTCTGACCTCGACGAACTCGTCGCTGCCAGCGGCTTGTACGACATCGGCCGTGGCGGCCGCCTTGCCTTCCAGCACCGCGTCGGCCACTGCGCGCGCGTACAGCGCAACGGCCTTGGCGGAGTCGTCGTTGCCCGGGATCACGTAATCGATACCCAGCGGCGAGTGGTTCGTATCCACGACGCCGATGATCGGGATGCCGAGCTTCTGGGCCTCGGCGATGGCGATCTTGTGGTAGCCGACGTCGATGACGAAGAGCGCGTCGGGCAGCGCGCCCATGTCCTGGATGCCGCCGATGTCTTTCTCGAGCTTGGCCAGCTCACGCTCGAACAGCAGCGCTTCCTTCTTGATCATCGTGTCCATGCCAGCCTCACGCGTGGCCTGCATGTCCTTCAGCTTCTTCAGCGAACCCTTGACGGTCTTGAAGTTGGTCAGCATGCCGCCGAGCCAGCGCTGGTCGACGAAGGGCATGCCCACGCGCTGGGCTTCCAGCGAGATGACCTCGCGCGCCAGACGCTTGGTGCCCACCATCAGGATCGTGCCGCGGCGGTTGGCCAGCTGGCGCACGAACTTCATCGCGCCCTCGAAAAGCGGCAGCGTCTTCTCGAGGTTGATGATGTGGATCTTGTTGCGATGGCCGTAAATGTACGGAGCCATCTTGGGGTTCCAGAAGCGCGTCTGGTGTCCGAAATGGACACCGGCTTCCAGCATTTCACGCATGGAGACAGACATGGGTTACTCCGAAGGTTGGTTCTAGAATCCCGGCGCTGATCTCGCAGCCCGTGCTGCCCCCGAAAGCATGGGGCGGCTGGGGCGAGACACCGTTCGGTTGCCGGGTTCGCGATTTGCCTGTCCGGGGCCTGCACTCCCGCAAGTGCCTCGACGGCCGAGCAGTGAACATTGACATCCGGACAAACCCAATGAGTTTAGCACGTGCCTTCCCGGCCGATCCGAGCGATGCCGCGGCGCAGTTGCAGGCCTGTGGGCCCGACCTGAGTCTGAGGGGCGGCCTCGCCATCGAGGCCGCGCTCGGCCACGGGGAGCGCTGAGCTTGCGCGTCGCTGTCATCGGCGCCGGCATCGTCGGCGTCACCACCGCCTACGAACTGGCCGCCGACGGCCACGAGGTCAGTGTCTTCGAACGCCGCGGCAGCGTGGCCAGCGAGACCAGCTTCGCCAACGCCGGTGTGCTGGCACCTGGCTACGTCACGCCCTGGGCCGCGCCCGGCATGCCGTTGAAGGTGCTGAGCCACCTGCTGCGCAGGCATGCCCCGGTGCGTCTGGGCGGCTGGTCCACGCTGGCGATGGCGCCCTGGCTGTGGCGCTGGTGGCGCGCCTGCCGCACGCCGGTATGGCGCGCCAATCGCGAGCGCATGCACCGCCTGGCGCGCTACAGCCGGGAGCGCATGGACGGGCTGACGCAATCCCTGCGGCTGGAGTACGAGCAGTCGCGTGGCTATATGGTGCTGCTGCGCAGCGACGTTGAACTGGTGCAGTCGCGCGCCGGCCTCAAGCTGCTGGCCGAAATCGGTGTCGGTTTCGAACTGCTCGATGCCGCACGCTGCCGCCTCATCGAGCCCGGGCTGAACCCCGACACCCCCCTGCGTGCAGCGATCCACCTGCCGCAGGACGGCGCCGGCAACTGCCGCCAATTCGCGCACCTGATCAAGGCCGAGGCGCAGCGCCTGGGCGCGCGCTTCATCTTCGAGCGCACGGTGCGCTCGATCAGCGGCGGCGCGCCGGCCCGCGTGCGCCTGAACGATGGCGAAGAGCGCTTCGACGCGGTAGTCGTCTGCGCCGGCGTCGAGTCGACCGCCCTGCTCACCCCGCTGGGCCTGAAGCTGCCGCTGGCGGCCGTGCACGGCTACTCGGTTACCGCCCCGCTGCGGCTGGACGATGGCCTGCCCGAACGCGGGCCGCGCGCTGCGCTGATGGACGAGCGCTACAAGGTCGCCATCTCTCGACTGGGCCAGCGGGTGCGCGTGGCCGGCAGTGCCGAGATCGGAGGCTCTCTGCAACGCTTCGACGAGCGCGCCGTGGCCACGCTGTACCGCGTACTCGACGACTGGTTCCCGGGCAGCGCGCGGCTGGCCGAGGCGCAGCGCTGGAAAGGCGCGCGACCAATGCTGCCCGATGGCCCGCCGGTGCTGGGCGCCAGCGGCCAACCCGGCATCTGGCTGAACCTGGGCCATGGCTCCAGCGGCTGGGCGCTGGCCTGCGGCTCGGCGCGTGTGCTGGCCGATGTGCTGGTGGGGCGTCCGGCGGCGATCGAGCTCAGCGGACTGGGCGTGGAGCGGCTGCGCTGAGCCACCGCCGCAACCCCGCCGGTCACACAATGACCGGCATGAACGAACCGCCAGCCCCATCCGCTGCACCCTGGCACGTTTGGCCAGCGTCACGCTGCGGCCCGCGTCTGCAACCGCTGTTCGACGCCGCCGTCACACGCCGACTGGAGGCCGCGGCGCTCGCCGGTCATGCAGCCCATGCGCTGATGCAGCGAGCCGGTCTGGCCGTGGCTCGGCTGGCACTCGCGTTGTCGCCGTCGGACAGGCGGGTGGACGTCTTTGCCGGGCCGGGCAACAACGGCGGGGACGGCCTGGTCGCCGCGACTCATCTTCACCAGTCGGGACTGGCCGTGCGCGTGCTGTTCGCAGGTGACCCTGCTCGCCTGCCGGCGGACGCAGCAGTGGCCTACGCCGCCGCGCACGCCGCCGGGGTGCCGATGGTGAACCGGCTGGACGCCGCACACGGCCGACGACTGGTTGTCGACGCCCTGCTCGGCCTGGGCGCTGCGCGCCCGCCGCAGGGCCGACTGGCTGATCTGATCGACACCATCAACACGCGCGCAGCCCAGGGCGCGCAGGTGCTGGCGGTGGATCTGCCGAGCGGCCTGCACCCCGACACCGGCCAGCCGCTCGGCGCGCAGGCCGTGCACGCCACGGACACGCTGGCGCTGCTGACGCTCAAGCCCGGGCTCTTCACCGGCGCCGGGCGCGACCATGCCGGCAGCGTGTGGTGTTCGGACCTGGGCGTGCTCACCGCCGATCAGGTCGCGAGCGCGTGGCTGCAATGCGCAGGCGAGCCGCAGTCCACGCGCTCCCACGGCAGCCACAAAGGCCGTTTCGGCGATGTGGCGCTGGTGGGTGGCGCGCCGGGCATGGGCGGCGCCCTTCTGCTGGCAGCTCGCGCCGCGCTGGCCGCGGGTGCCGGGCGGGTCTACTGGAGCGCGCTCGACCCGTCGCTGGCGGCGCTGGATGCCCTGCAACCCGAACTGATGTACCGCCCGCTGGGATGGATCAACGCGCCGGCACAGTTGGCCGCACTGACCGTCGTCTGTGGCTGCGGCGGCGCCGACGCGGTACGCGCCGCCCTGCCCCCGCTGCTGGCCCACGCCGCCCGGCTGGTGCTGGATGCCGATGCGCTGAACGCCGTCGCCGCCGAACCCGGCCTGCAGCAGGCGCTTCGAGCACGGGCAGCACGTTCCAAGCCCACCGTGCTGACGCCGCACCCGCTGGAGGCCGCCCGGCTGCTTGGCATCGACACCGCCGCCGTGCAGGCCGACCGCCTGGCGGCCGCGCAGGAACTGGCCGAGAAGCTGCAGTCCACGGTGCTGCTGAAGGGCTCGGGCAGCGTCATCGCCGCCCCGGATGCCACACCGATCATCAACGCCAGCGGCAACGCGCTGCTGGCCAGCGCCGGCACCGGAGACGTGCTGGCCGGCTGGATCGGCGGGCTGTGGGCTCAGCAGCCGCAGCGGGCGGCGCAGGACGTGGCGGCGGCCGCCGCCTGGCGCCACGGCGTCGCGGCCGATCGTGCATTGGCGGCGCCCGACCCGCCGCCATCGTTGACCGCCAGCGCGCTGATCGAGGCGATGCGCAGGGCAGAGGGCTAAGCCCCCGTCGACCCGCCGTTAACGCCGCGGCCGCGGCGCCGACTTGCGCGCCCGCGACGCCGTCTTGCCGGCACCCGGTGCGCCCGCCGCCTTCTTGCTGGCGCGGGCCTCACGGTCGGCCGCTTTCACGCCGGCCAGCTCTTCACCCGCGCTGCGTGCGCGGCCCGCGGGCTGTAGCCGGTCGGCCTCCCCTTCGCGCACCAGCCGGAAGTCGATCTTGCGCCCGTCCAGGTCAACCCGGCTGACCTGCACACGCACCCGCGTGCCTACTGCATAGCGCACGCCGGTGCGCTCGCCGCGCAACTCCTGGCGCACCTCGTCGAAGCGGTAGTACTCGCCGCCCAGTTCGGAGATGTGCACCAGACCATCGACGTACATCGCGTCCAGCGTGACGAAGAGGCCGAAGCCGGCGACGGCGCTGACGGTGCCGGCGTACTCCTCGCCCAGGTGCTCGCGCATGAAGCGGCACTTCAGCCAGGCCTCGACGTCCTTGGAGGCTTCATCGGCGCGGCGTTCGTTGGCGCTGCAATGCGAGCCGGCCGACTCCCACAACTCGAGCTCTTTGGTCGCATGCTTCGGTGCGCTGCGCACCGCCTTGCCCGCGCGGCGCAGCGACGGCGGCGCTGCCACCGCCGCGCTCAGCGCCAGGTGGTAGCGCTTGCGGCCGAGCAGCGCCTTGATCACGCGGTGCACCAGCAGATCGGGATAGCGGCGGATCGGACTGGTGAAGTGCGTGTAGGCACCGTAGGCCAGCCCGAAGTGGCCGGCGTTGGCGGCGGTGTAGATGGCCTGCTGCATCGAACGCAGCAGCATGGTGTGGATCTGCGTCGCGTCGGGCCGGTCCTTGGTCGCCTGCGCGATGGCCTGCATCTCGGCCGGTGTCGGCTCGTCGCTCAGGTGCAGCCCGAGGCCGAGCGCGCGCAGGTAAGCCTGCAACGCAACGCGCTTCTCCGGCGTCGGCCCCTCATGGACGCGGAACAGCGACGGGTGCTCGGCACCGGCAATGAAGTCGGCAGCGCAGACGTTGGCCGCCAGCATCGTCTCCTCGATCAGCTTGTGCGCCTCGGTGCGCGTGCGCGGCACGATCTTCTCGATGCGGCCGTTGTCGTCGCAGACGATCTGCGTCTCGGTAGTCTCGAAGTCCACCGCGCCGCGCAGCGCACGCTGCTTGAGCAGCGCACGGTAGACCTCGTGCAGATGCAGCAGCTGCGGCACCAGCGCGCGCCGACGCTGGGCTTCGGGGCCGCGCGTGTTGGCCAGCACGGCCGCCACTTCGGTGTAGGTCAGCCGCGCCTGCGAGCGGATCACCGCCGGATAGAACTGGTAGGCATCGAGTGCGCCGTCCTGGCCGACGATCATGTCGCAGACCATTGCCAACCGCTCGACCTCGGGGTTCAGCGAACACAGGCCGTTGGACAGCTTCTCCGGCAGCATCGGGATGACGCGGCGCGGGAAGTAGACCGAGGTCGCGCGCTGGTAGGCGTCAGCGTCCAGCGGCTCGCCCGTCTTCACGTAGTGGCTGACATCGGCGATGGCGACGATCAACCGCCAGCCCTCGAACGCGGTCTTGCCGCGGCCGCGCTTGAAGGGCTCGCAGTAGACGGCATCGTCGAAGTCGCGCGCGTCCTCGCCGTCGATGGTGACCAGCGCCACGTCCGTCAGGTCCACGCGCTGCTTGCGGTCGACCGGGCGCAGCTTGTCGGGCAAGGCGGCGGCCTGCGCCAGCGTGTCGGGCGAGAAGCGGTGCGGCACCTCGTACTTGCGCACCGCGATCTCGATCTCCATGCCGGGGTCGTCGATCTCGCCGAGCACCTCGGTCACCCGGCCTACCGGCTGGGTGTGGAGCGAAGGTGTCTCGGTCAGCTCGACCGCCACCACCTGACCGGCACTGGCGTTGGCGATGGCGTTCTTCGGGATCAGGATGTCCTGGCCGTAACGACGGTCCTCAGGCGCGACCACCCAGTGGCCGGCCTCCAGCAGCAGCCGGCCGATCAGCGGCGCGCGGCGGCGCTCGAGGATGTCGAGCACGCGGCCCTCGGCGCGGCCGCGGCGGTCGTGGCGTACCACGCGCACTCGCACACGGTCGCCGTGCATGACGCTCTGCATTTCCTGCGGCGCGAGATAGATCGAGGGTTCGCCGTCGTCGCGCACGACAAAGCCGTGGCCGTCGCGGTGGCCGTCGATGCGGCCCTCGGCCTCGCCGAGCAGAACCGCGGCCAGCGGCACAGGGTGGGAAACAGTGTTTTCTTTGATGGTATATTCCCGGTTTGCTGAAAGCCCAGGTGGCGGAATTGGTAGACGCACTAGTTTCAGGTACTAGCGCTTAACGGCGTGGAGGTTCGAGTCCTCTCCTGGGCACCAAGATCGATATGTTTTGCATGAAGGCCGACGCGAAAGCGCCGGCCTTTTTTGTTGTGGGTGATGTTGCAAAC
>JBBQOR010000008.1:0-16521 GCA_038331055.1 Burkholderiales bacterium | reverse complement strand
GCACGCAGCTGATCCAGCGGTTGGACCCCGAAGAGGCGCAGGCCGTGGTGGACGGTGCGTTGGCCGCCTTCAGCGCCATCGTCAAGCAGCACGGCGGCGAGGTGCTGCGCTATGCCGGCGATAACCTCAAGGTGGCTTTCGGCGCGCATGACACCGCAGGCACGCGCGAAGACGACGCCGAGCGCGCCGTGCACTGCGGCCTGGCCCTGCTGGCCGAAGCTGCACGGCGCGGTGATGACGTCAAGCGATTGCACGGTTTTGAGGGCTTCAACGCCCGCGTGGGCATCCACACCGGCGGCGTGGTGCGCGGCGGCGGGGTGGAGAACGACAACAGCCTGAGCGGCCTGCCCGTCAACATCGCTGCACGGCTGGAGCAGGCTGCGCCGGCCGGCACGCTGCGCATCAGCGACGACACCTGGGCGCTGGTGCGCGGGGCGTTTGATGCCGAGCCGCAACCGCCGCTGCAGGTCAAGGGTGTTGACGCGCCGTTGAAGAGCCACCTGGTGCGTGCCGCACGCGAGCGCAGCGTGGCCACGGTGGAGCGCGGCTTGCAGGGCTTGAGTACGCCGATGGTGGGCCGCGATACCGAGTTGCAGTGCCTGCTACAAGCCGCCACGCAGGCCCGGCAGACCCAGCAACTTCAAGCCTTGACGCTGCTGGGTGACGCCGGCCTGGGCAAGAGCCGGCTGCTGCGCGAGTTCAAGACCACGCTGTTGGGCGATTCTTCAAGCAGCCGGCTGCTGACCGTGCGCGCGCAGCCGGACGGCCAGTTGCGCCCTTGGGGCCTGCTGAACCGAGCTGTGATGCAGGACCGGGATGGGTTCGACGGCAATCATCGGCTCATCGCCGCCCGCGACGTGCGGCCCCGGCGCTGACCGCGTCAACCATGTCTTGCAGGCCCACGGCGGGACCGGTATGGGCGACGCCGCGCTAGTACGCCGCGCCGCGATCCACCCGATGCGCCACCGCGCCCCCGGCCAGGGCAGCGCGCAGGTTGGCCGCCGCCGCGTGCGCGGCGCTGCGCACGTCACTCAGCGCCGCGGCATGCGGCAGCATCGTCACGCGCGGGTGGGCCCAGAAAGGGTGGCCGGCGGGCAGCGGCTCGGTCGTGAACACGTCCAGCACGGCGTGGCGCAGATGGCCGGTGTCGAGCGCGGCGAGCAGGTCAGCGTCCACCACATGCGCGCCGCGCGCCAGGTTCACGATGGAAGCGCCTGCGGGCAGCGCGGCGAAGAAGCGCTGGTCCAGCAAGCCGCGGGTGGCCGGCGTCAGCGGCAGCAGGTTGACCACGATATCGGTCTGCGCGAGTTGCGCGCGCAGCGCGGTCTCGCCGCTGAGTGCCGCAACGTCGACCGCGACCGCACCCGTGACCGTACGCGGCTGCCGCGTCCAGCCGCTGACCGGGTAGCCCAGGCCGGCGATGGCGCGTGCCGCCGCCAGCCCCATCTGACCCAGGCCGAGCACCAGCACACGGATGTCCTCGGCACGGGTCTGCGCATGCGCGTGCCAGCGGCCCTCGCTCTGGCGGCGCGCGTAGTCGAAGAAGCCGCGGTGCAGCGACAACACGGCCCACAGCGCGGTTTGCGCCATCGCGGCGTTCATGAGCGGGTCGACCATGCGCGCCAGCGGCACCTGCGGCGGCAGCGTCGGGTCGGCCAGCAGCCGGTCCACGCCGGCCCACAGCGACTGGATCAGGCGCAGCGCCGGCAGCCCCTGCAGGCTGCCGGGCGGCGGGTTGGCCACCACCGCGGCCTGCACACGCGCGGGGTCGGCGCGCGCTGCGGCAAGGCTCAGCCAGCGCGTCTCGGGCATCGCGGCCTGCAGTGCGTCGCGCCAGGCGGCGTCTTCGGCCGCGCCCCAGTCACCGCACAGCAGGATGTCGATCGGTGGGTCATCCATGCGGCCAGAGTAACGCAACAATGCCGCCGTGAAACCACCGCGCCGCCCCGTGCCCACCGCCGGCCGCAAGCGCTCGCTGCCCATGACCCTGCTGGCCTGGTTCTTCGTCGCCGTGTTCGGCGCCGCCATGGTGTCGCTGGGCGCGATGCTGGCCGCGTCGCTGCTCGGCGTCTGGCAGGCACGCGGCTGGGTCGAGGTGCCGGCCACGCTGCAGGCCTGGTCGATCGAGCGCACCGAGGGCGTCAACCTGCAGCAACGCGCCGGCCGCCCGCGCACATGGAAGCTGCAGGCGCAGTACCGCTACACCTTCGAAGGCCAGGTCCACGAGGGCCGGCGCGTGGGCTTCGTGCCGCTGGCCGACAACGTTTCGGGCGACTGGCGCAGCGCCGTGATCTCGCGCCTGCGCGCGGCCGAGGGCGGCGAGCCGCTGACCGTCTTCGTGGATCCGAAGGCGCCTGAGCGCTCGGTGGTCGAGCGCAGCCTGGCGTTGCCGCAGGCGGTGTTCATCGCCGTCTTCCTGCTCTTCCCTTGCGGCTTCGTCAGCCTGTTGTTGATCGGCACCGCGCTGCAGGCCGTGGGCGGCGGCACCAGCACGCCGCTGATGGCTTTGCAACTGCCGCTGTGGGCGCTGCTGCACGGTCTCGTGGCGCTGCCGATCCTGTGGCTGGCAGCGCCCAGCAGCATCGGCACGGGCAGCGCGCTGCTGCTGGGCGCCCTGGGCCTGCTCGCGCTGACCGGATTGGTGACTTTGCTGCGGGCCGTGCGCGGGCCGGGCCCGGGCAGTTAGGGCCTGAGGGCTCGGACCGCAGCTTGACCTTGCTCCGAAACGGAACCATAATGGTTTATTCGCATCTGGAGAGTGTGGTGCCGACGACTCTGACTCTGAAGAACATTCCGGACGAGATCTATGTTCGCCTCAAGGCGTCGGCCGAGAGCCACCGCCGCAGCTTGAACAGCGAGGCGATCGTTTGCCTGGAGGCCGTACTCCTTCCTGGACGCGCCACGGCCGAAGAAGTCATCGCAAGGGCACGGGCGATCAGAGACTCTTTGCCGAAGGGAAAATTCACCGCCAGGGAGATAGATGCCTTCAAGCGTGAAGGACGTGCGTGATAGTGGTCGACACCAACGTTGTCGCCTATCTTTTCCTGCGTGGAGAGTTTGCGGCACGGGCCGAGGAGTGGCTGCGGGAAGACCGTGAGTGGATAGCGCCGCTGCTGTGGCGCAGTGAGTTTCGGAATCTTCTGGCCGGCCACTTGCGACGGAAGCAGTTGACGTTTGAAGGTATGCGCGAGATTCAACGTGAGGCCGAGGCCCTTCTGCTAGGCAACGAGCATGAGGTCGATTCTCAGCGCGTACTCGAACTGGTTCGGGATAGCGACTGCAGTGCTTACGACTGCGAGTTTGTCTCGGTCGCGATTCGCCTCGGGGTCAAGCTTGTGACGGCGGACAAGAAGGTATTGAGCGCATTTCCAGAGCACTCGGTCGCGTTTTCTGCGCGCTGACGTCCAATGAGGCCCGCCAAGGAGAGCAAGATGAAGCACAAGCCACCCGAACAAGTCGCCAAGACCGCCGAAGCCAAGGCCCACGAGGTGGAGCGCATCCCCTTCGATCAGGCGATTCGCAAGCTGGCGAGTACCAAGCCGGTGCACAACGTTGCCCACGGCCCAGCCAAGCGCAACGCGGGCAAGCCGCCGAAGAAGGCATAGGTCCGATGGGGTCTGTGCCGGTGCGCGCGGAACGCGACGGTCGCTCGACGCCGTCAGGCGTCGCCCTGATGAAAGGTCTCGTCTAGCGCGGCGGGCTGGCTGCGGGTGGCGTCGGCGCGGCGGGGCGGGTACGCCCGGCGAGTCCGCCGCCCGGCCGCGCGATGCCCGGAAAGTCGGCCCGGCAACCGAAGCCCGCCGGCAGCTTGAGCTCGGGGTTGGGCAGTTCCAGCCTGACACGGAAGGTGCCGCTGGCCGCGTCTATCAATTGATCGACCGTGCGCACGCGCGCCGGATAGCGCCCGCCGACGGGCTTGTCGGGCAGCACGTCCACCGCCGCGCCGGCCTTCACCTGGCCGTAGGCCTCGGCCGGCAGCAGCACCTCGACATACAGCACCGAGATGTCGGCCACCCTCAACAGCGGCTTGCGGATGTCGCGGTTGTCGGCCAGGTCGCCGGGATGCGCGGTGCGGTCGACCACGATGCCGTTGAAGGGGCTCTTCAGCGTGCGCAGACGCAGTTGTTCCGACGCGCGCAGCGCCTCCAGTTCGGCCGCGCGCTGGGCCTCGCGTGCCTGCACCAGCTCGGCCTCGGCCAGGGTCTTCTCTGCGCGCGCTTCGTCGCGGTCTTGCGTGGAGATGAAGTTCTCGCCCGCCAGCTGCTCGCGCCGTGCCAGCTTGATGCCGGCGTACTCGACACGGCTCTGCGCCGAGCGCAGCGTGCCCACCGAGGCAGCGCGAAAGCGCGCCTGCTCGAGCAACGCGCGCTCGACGCCCGAGTCCAGCACCACCAGCGTCTGCCCGGCGCGGATGCGGTCGCCACGGTCTACCAGCACCTGCTCGATCAGGCCCTCGGTGGAGGGCCGGATGTCGATCGTCTGCCGCGGCTCGATCAGGCAGTCGAACTCGGCCGCCGTGGCGGAGCCGGCGAACGCGACGCAGAGCGCCACGGTCAGACGGGAAATTCGAGGCAGATCGGGCATGGTGGTCATCCTGGGTTCAGCGCTCGCGCCCGCCGAAGGCGAGGCGGCGGTCGAGCTTGCGGTCATCTTCGACGGTTCGGCGGCGCACCGCCGAGAAATGGCTTTCTGCGCGTGACTGGGCCAGCCGGCGCAGCGCACGTGCGGCAGGCGCGGGCAGGCAGCCCGGGCCTGTGGGCATCAAGGCACGCAGCATGCGCCAGAGCCCGCCGCCAAAGGCCCGGAAGATCTCGTCGTCCAGGGCCGCCAGGGCCTCGTAGCTGCCGGGGTCGCCCTGGCGGCCGGCACGGCCGAAGAGCTGGCGGTCGATGCGCGCCGATTCGTGGAACTCGGTCAGGATCACATGCAGCCCGCCGGCGGCGTGCACGCCGGGGTCGAGCAGGATGTCGGTGCCGCGCCCGGCCATGTTGGGGGCCACGGGGATGCGGCGCGGCGCACCGGCCAGGGCGATGACGTCGGCCTCTTCGCCGTCCTGCCGCGCGTTGAGCAGCGCGTGTTCAAGGCCGAGACGCTGCAGCGCGGCACTGACCGCGTCGGACGCGGCCACCGAGCGCGTGCCGATCAGCACCGCACGCCCGGCCGCCGCCACCTCGGCGGCGCGCGCGGCCACCGCCTCCCATCGCGCCTGCGGGTCGCGGAAGATGCGCAGGCCCAGGTTGCGCCGCTGCACCGGGCGGTGCGTGGGCACGCGCACCACGTCCAGCGCGTAGACCGCGCGCAACTCGCCGGCCACTTCCATCGCAGTGCCGGTCATGCCGGCCAGCCGCAGGTAGCGCCTGAAGAAGCGCTGGTAGGTGATGCGCGCCAGCGTGTCGCGCCGCGCGCTGGTCTCCAGGCCTTCCTTCAACTCGATCATCTGGTGCAGGCCGCGCTCCCAGCTGCGGTCGGGCATCACGCGGCCGGTGTTCTCGTCGACGATGACGATCTTGCCTTCACGCACGATGTAGTGCTGGTCGAGCCGGTACAGGTTGAGGGCAGTCAGCGCCTGCCGCAGCAACGACTGGCGGCCGCGCCGCGCAGCCAGCAGGCCGGGCGCGCCCTGCAGCAGCTCGTCGATGTGGTCTTCGCCGGCAGAAGTCAGCTCGACCGCGCGCTCCTTGGCCAGCACGCGGTAGTCCTCGCCCGGCTGCAGCGCGGCGGCGGCCTGCAGCGAGCGCTCCCACGCGGCCTGGTCTTCGGCGTCGTGGCGCTCGGCCGACAGGATCAGCGGCGTGCGCGCCTCGTCCACCAGCACGCTGTCGGCTTCGTCGACCAGCGCGAAGTACAGGCCGCGCAGCCGCCGCGCGCCGCCGCCGGTGGATCGGCCGCCGTCCAGCAGCGGCACCACGGCACTGTGCAGCGCCGCCGGGCCCCCAGTGCCGCGTCCGCCGCCCAGGCGATCACGCAGGTAGTCGAACACCAGGTCCTTGTTGGTGGTGTAGACCACGGCGCAGCGCCAGGCCGCGCTGCGCTCGCCCGGCGGCTGCTGTTCCTGCACCACGCCCACATCCAGGCCGAAGCGGCGGTACACCGGGCCCATCACCTCGGCGTCGCGCGCCGCCAGGTAGTCGTTGACGGTGATCACATGCGCCGGGGCGCCGGCCAGCGCCGCGGTGCACACCGGCAGCAGGGCCGTCAGCGTCTTGCCTTCGCCGGTCTGCATCTCGGCCAGCCGGCCCGACAGCATCACCAGGCCGCCGAGCAACTGCACCGGGTAGTGGGACTTGCCCAGTTCACGCCTCGCCACCTCGCGCACCAGCGCGAAGGCCAGGCCCACCGCATCGCGCGAGAAGCCCTGCCGGCGCAGGCCGTCGCGGGCGGCCGCGATGCGCTGCGTCAGGGCGTCTTCGTCCAGGGCGCGCAGGGCCGGGTCCAGCGCCAGCATGGCCTGCACCTGGCGCATCAGCCGCGCCGTCTCCCAGCCCGAGCGCCAGGGCGCCACGCGGCCGGCCAGCCCGGCGAACCAGCGGTCGACCACGTTCTCGCGGCCATCGCTGCGCTCGACCACGCCTTCGGTGCCGAGCGCCGGCACACGCCACTGCGCCAGCAGCACCCTAGACATTGAAGCGCGAGAGGAAGAGTTGGCGCACCCGGCGCCAGACCTGCTGCGCCACCGGCTCTGACTGGTGCTCGAAGCGCACGTGCACGCGCGTGCCCAGTTGCAGATCGGTCACCGACCCGGGCAGTTCGAGTTCGAACTGGAAGTGGCGCGCCAGCGTGCGTGTGCCTTCCTTGTCCGACGGGTCGACCGCGATGCGCCCGCCGCCGTCCAGCGCCAGCGCTCGACTGGGCAGCCGGTCGCTGCCGCCGGGCACCTCGCGCACGATGCGCGCGTCGATGGCGGATTCCAGCCGGTCGGCCACCCGCACCTGCACCTGCACCAGCCGGCTGCGCACCAGGTCGATGTCCTGCTGCGTGACCACTACCTGCACCGTGCGCAGCGCACCGTCGAGCACGAAGCCCAGCGCCTCGCCCTTCTTGACGAAGCGGCCGTCCAGGTCGGTGGCCCGCGGCAGCACCAGGCGGCCGCCGACACCGGCCTCGACCACCAGGTTGTCGATGCGCTCCTCCAGCCGCACCAGCGCGCCTTGCTCCTGCTCCAGCGCCTCGGCGGTGGCTGACGCGAGCGCCCGGTTGTCGACCAGTTCACTCGCCAGTTGCGCCTGCAGCCGCTCGACGCGCGCGCGCTGCGCCGCCTGCTGTGCCCACAGCTCGGGGTCGTCGAGTTCGAGCAGCGGCTCGCCGGCTTTGACGATGGCACCCGGTTCGGCCAGCCGGCGGGTGACGAAGCCGTCAGCGCGCGCCCGCAGTTGCGCCTGCTCGGGCACCCAGACCACACCTTCGGTCAGCGTCGTCAGCGGCACCGGCACCGCCCCCAGCAGCAAGGCCAGCAGCACGGCGCCGGCGGCGGTGACGCCGACCGCGCGGCCGCGTCTGCGCTGCAGCACCGGCGCGGTGGCGACGAACTTCAGGTTCTTCGCAAGCGGCCACACCAGCCCGCTGGCCACCGCCCACAACGCCAGCAGCACACCGACAAAGAAGAACTGCTCGGCGACGAACAGCGCGATGACCAGCAGCACGAACATGCGGTACAGCCACGAGGCCACACCGTAGAAGACCATCCAGCGCTTCTCCGACGGGCTCTCCTGCGGCTCCTCGGCGTCGCGCGCGCCGAAGGCGTGGCGCTGCACCAGCCAGCCCCAGTACTTGGTCGCGCGTTGGCCCAGGTTGGGCAGCTCGGCCAGGTCGCACAGGATGTAGTAGCCGTCGTAGCGCAACAGCGGGTTGGCGTTGAAGACCAGCGTGGAGACGCCGGCCACCAGCATCACGTTGAAGGCGATGCTGCGCGCCAGGCCAGGCTCCAGCGCCAGCCAGGCGAACATCGCCAGCGCCGCCAGCACCAGTTCGGCCAGCATGCCGGCGGCGCCGACGACCGCGCGCGCCAGCTTGCTGCGAAAGGCCGTGCTGGCCGACGCATCCACATAAGGTATCGGCGCCAGCACCAGCAGCATCAGGCCCATCTCGTGGACCTCGCCGCCGCCGGCCTTGACGGCCCAGCCATGTGCCAGTTCGTGCACCGCCTTGACGGCCGGAAACACCACCAGCAGCAGCAGCAGGTTGTCCAGCGCCAGTACGCGGTCGGCCATGTTGCCGGTGAGTTCGCTCCAGTGCACGCCGGCCAGCACCAGCGCAGGCAGCACCAGCGCCAGCCACAGCACCGCCCCCAGCGGCGTGAAAGCCCAGCGCAGCGCAGGCACCGTGCGCGTGAGGAAGGCATCCGGGTCCCACAGCGGCAGCCGCAACGACATCGGACTCTGCAGGTTCTTCACCCAGATCTGCCGGCGCTGCTTGCGCTCGCGCTTGAGCAGGTCTTCGAGATCGGGCGCCACATCGCTTTGCAGCAGATCGGCGCCATGCAGCTGCGACAGCAGGCCGACGATCTCGTCCTGCGACGGCGCATCATCACCCAGCCGGTCGAGCGCCAGTTTCCAGATCTGGTCGATGCTGCGCTGCCCGTCCATCAGCCCGATGACCAGATACGCCGCCGGCGTGAAGCGGTGCAGCCGGCCGCTGGCCGGGTCGTGCATCACGTACCAGGCGCTGCCGCGATAGCGCTGGCGGTGGATGCGTGCCTGCGGCTGCAGGCGCGGCACCAGGTGCTCGACGCGGTACCAGGCGTCCGAGTGGAAGCTTGCGGAAGTCATGTGAGCCCCCCGCGCGCGAGGTACCGCGCACGGCACCCCGACGGGGCGCGGGCCGGCTTGAGGCGGCCCGGCGGTCGGCCCGGCGGTCGGCCCGACGGTCGGCCCGGCCCTCGGCCCGCCGCTCGGCCCGGCATCACGGCACCCACTCCCACCACTTCAGCCGCACCCAGTTGGTGAAGCGGTGGGTCCAGATCCACAGCAGGCCGCGCTCGCCGGCGTCGATCTTGCCCACGCCTTCCATGCCCGGGCGCAAGCGCGGCGGCGCCGCGCCCACCAGCGTGGCCTCCACCTGGAACAGGTTGCGCCCGCCCTCCGGCGCAGCCACCGAAATGTTGCGCACGGTGAAGTCCAGCGGGTCGCCGGTCAGGCCCGAAAGCACCAGGCGGCCCTTCTGGCCCACGCGCACGCCGCGGATGTCGGTTTCGTCCACTCTGAGCAGCACGCGAAAGGCGTCCAGCGGCGCTACCTCGAAAAGCAGCTTGCCCTTCTCCACCGGGCTACCGAGCAACTGCGTCAGGTCGCCGCTGACCACGATGCCGTCGAAGGGCGCCTCGACGCGTGTGCGCGCCAGCCGCTCTTCCACCAGCGCCTGCTGCGCCTCGGCCTCGGCCATCTGCGCGGCGGCGATGCGCGCCTCGGCGCGCTCATGCCGCGCCAGCGCGTCGCGGTAGCGGCGCTCGTGCTGCGCGCGCTCGCTGCGGTAACGCTCGGCCTCGAGCTTCAGGTCGCGGTCGTCGAGCAGCGCCAGCGGCTCGCCCGCACGCACCGTCTGGCCAGCCTTGTGATAGGCCTCACGCACGAAGCTGTCGAAGGGCGAGACCACGGCACGCTGCACCACGCCCTCCAGCGTGGCCGGCGCGCCGATGCGGTGCTCGCCGTCGGCGAATATCAGTGCCAGCATCGCCAGCACACCGGCGGCTATCGCCACCCGCGCCGCCGGCCGGCGCGGGTCGACCAGTGCCAGGCGCGCCTTGTGCAGCTTGTGGCGCAGCCGCCCGGCAAACCAGCGGTGCGCGTCGCGGTGCAGCGCGACCACCGGGCCGAGCGCGCGCGCGAAAGCTTCCACCCAGGCCAGCTCCTCGGCGTCGAAGCCGCGCTCGCCGCTGCGCTCGCAGCACAGCACGCCGATCGCCTGGCCCTGCGCATGCAGCAGCACCGAAATCACGCTGTCGCGCCCGGCCAGATCGCGGTGCGCCACGTCCAGTGCGGCAGGCAGCCCGGCCACCGGCGGCGAGGCCACGCTGGCCTGCTGGTCCCAGGCCTCCTCCATCGCGTTCTCGATGCGGCGCACGAGTTCGCTGCGCTTGTCGAACCACGCGGTGGACGACATCGCCTGCAGCCGGATGCGTGCGCTCTTCTTCGGCTCCACCAGCCCCAGCGACGCGCGCGCCAGCCCCAGCCGCTCGGCCACTGCATCCACGGCCAGATGGCCGGCGGCGTCCAGATCGGCCGCTTCTGACACCCGCAGCAGCGCGTCCACCACCTGCCGCGCGCGCTGCGAGAACTGGCCCAGGCGCTCGATCTCCTGGCCGCGCAGCAAGGCGTCCAGCCAGCCGATGCCCCAGTGCAGCGCGCGCACGGCGGCTTGCACCTGGGCTTCGTCGCGCGCGCTCAATTCGTAGACCACCGCCCCGCGCAGATCGCCGCGCAGGTCCACCGGGTAGGCGATGCGCAGCCAGCCCGGCCCCGACACACCGCCGGGCGGCGGCGGCGCCGCGGGCAGGCGGTCGATCAGCGCCGCGCGCGACGCCAGGCAGCGGCGCGCAGGCTCGGCCAGGTCGGTGAGGTCGGTCTGCGCATCGGGAAAGAAACCCGCCGGCGCGAAGCTGCCGTCGTCGCCACGCAGCAGCACCAGGCCGCGACGCGCCCCGCCCAGCGTTTCGGCCTGAATACTGGCCCAGGCCTGGCAGAACGCCGCCACCGATCCTGCCTGCGTGAAGGCGGTCCAGACATCGGGCGGTGCGGCACGGGCCACCGAATCCAAGCAGCTCTCTCCCTGAAGCGCATCGAGGCCGGGCCGGCGATGGCACGGCGAGGCGGGCCGGGGATGATGCCAGCAAGCCCCGCCGCCGCACGGCCGCCCTCACGCCGGCCCCCGCACAAAGGCGGGGGTCGCGTGAAGACAAGCCGCCAGCGGGCCGGCAGCGGGCCGGCAACGATCAGCCCGCGCCTACAACGTGATGCGGATCGCCGCGTTCGGGTTGCTGGCGGTGGGCACAGACACCATCGGCGCCAGCCAGCCGCGCGTGTTCACCGCGCTCAGGGGCTCGATGCGCCCTCCTGGCCCGGGCACCGGCGCCGGGGCCGGTGTGCGTGGTCGTGGGGCCGGCGGTGCCGGTGGCGTGGGCGTGGTGCCGCGTCCCGGCGGGGCCGGGGCTGGGGGCGGCGGTGCCGGGGTCGGTGCGCCGGGGATCGGCACCACCACGTTCGGCGTGCCGGCCAGGTGTTGCTGCAGGCGCATCGGGTCCAGCGCGTCGAACAGGCCGCTGCCGTTGACGTCGCCCAGCAGCCGGTGATCGATCAGCGGGTACATCGGCGCACGCTGCGCGCTGCCGGCCAGCAGCTGGTTCATCAGCGTCAGGTCGCCGCTGTCGAGCGCGCGGTCGCGTGTGAGGTCACCGGCGAAGGCCGCCACGTGCACGGCGTCGTCGTCCCCCTGGGGGCGGCTGCTGCCGTTGATGAACACACCCTGGATGTCGAGCACCTGTGCCGCGCCGTAGCTTGCGCCGGCGGGTGGCTGGCCGCTGAGCTGGGCGATGGTGAGCCCACCCGCAGGCAAGCCGCCGGGCGCGTTGATCAGCACGTCGATGCGGCCGCTGCCCACGGCCGTGGCCGTGAAACTCGCCCCGGCCGGCAAAGCGCCGCCGCGTGCCAGCGTGACGCCGACCAGCAGCGCCGGATCCCAGTTGAACGAGAAGGCGACCGTATTGACGCCGCTGCCGTTGGACAGCCGCACGCCGATGCCGTCGCCGGCCATGCCGGCGCCCATCGCTTGCTCCGGGCCGCGTGCGATATCGCCCAGACCCACGGTGAGCGAGTCGCCGCGCGCCACGCTGAAGCTGCCCAGGTGGTTGTCGCCCGCCGTGCCGTCGGCGTTGCCATCGAGCGCGATGCCGCTCAGGTCTCGCAGCGCCGCAGCACCGGCCACCAGCCGCACGCTGTAGCTGCCGTCAGGCAGCACCGACCCACTGGCCAGGAAGCGCGCGCTGCGGCCGTCTGCGGCGACGAACAAGGTGCCGGGCACGCTGTGGCCCACGCTGTCGAACAGCACCACATCGCCGTCGCTGCCGTTGGCGTCCAGGTTGCTCTGGGCGATCGGGCGCGAGAACTGCACCGTGAAGCCGTCGTGGCGGCCGGCGAGGCTGGCCACACGCAGGTTGTCGTGGCGCACGGTCAGGCGCACTTCGCCTTCGTCGCTGCCTGCGCCGTCGCCGACGGTGTAGGTGAAGCTGTCCGGCCCCTCGTAGCCGGCGTTGGGCGTGTAGCTGAAGCTGCCGTCGGCAGCCACCGTGACGGTGCCGTTGGCCGGATCGGTCTTCTTGACGGCGGTCAGCAGGCTGTTGTCAGGCCGGCCGGGGTCGCTGTCGTTGGTGAGCACGTTGCCGGTGATGATGCTGCCGGCCACACCACTGCCGATGTCGTCCACGGCGACCGGGGGACGGTCGCGCTGCCCGAAGTCGAGCATGCTGCTCTCCAGGCCGCTGGTCATGGTGACGGTGTGCTTGTCGCCGGCCGGCGCGGTGATCGACCAGCCTTCCGGCAGCACGCTGCGCACGTCATAACTGCGCGGGCCCAGACCGGCGAAGCTGTAGCGGCCGTCAGCGCCGACGAGCCTGAAGGGCTCGTCGTCGTCCTTGATGGTGTCGCCGTCGAGGTCGAGGAAGACAGTGGTGTCGGGCAACTCGGTCTCGCCCGCGTCCTGCATGCCATCGCCGTCGAGGTCGTTGTAGACCACGCCAGAAAGGCTGCCGAGCTTGAAGGAGCCGAAGTTGTTGCCGGTGGACTGGCCACCCGCGGCCAACTGCACTTCGATGGTGCCGCCGGTGGCGGACGGGCGCGGCGGGCGAACGTCGCCGTTGCCGTTTCCAACGCCGCCGCCGCCGTTGCCACCACCACCACCGCCAGTGGCCGGGCCGAGCGCCAGTACCGCGGTGGCCAGCGCCTTGGCGTCGACGCGGGCGAAGTTCAGCCCGGTGTTGATGACGTTGTCGCGCTCGTCGTCGCCGTCGTTGATGGTCACCGAGGTGCTCTTGAGCAGCGCGCTGAACTCGTCGATCGACAGGCTGCGGCCGAGCTGCTCTTGCGCGATCTGCTGCGCCAGGGCCGCCACGCCGGAAACGTAAGCCGCGCTCTGGCTGGTGCCCTGCATGCTGCGCACGCCGCCGCCGATGGCCGCCGAAGTGAGCCGCGCGCCGGGCGCAAAGCCGTCCAGCAGCTTGCCGTCACGCTGGCTGAAGGCGGCGATGCGGTCGGTGCCGGTGGCCTCGTCGACGCCGCCGTTGCCGAAGCGCCAGGGTCCGCCGAAGTCGCCGGTCCAGACTGCGCCGATGGCCAGCACCGCCGCGTCAGAGGCCGGGTAGGCCAGCCCCATCGCGTTGGTGGCGGCGTAGGCGTTGCCGGCTGCCGCGACGCTGATGATGTTCTTTGCGCGCAGCGCGGCGAACTCGTCGCCCAGGCCGTAGCGCGAGGCGGCATCGCTCCAGTTGCCGCCGTCGCCGAGTGAGAGGTTGACGACGCCGATCTTGTAGGCGTCGGCATTCCTCACCACCCACTGCAGTGCGCGTTCGAGATCGCGGAAGCTGGCGCTGCCGTTGTCGCCGAAGACCTTCAGCACGATCAGGTCGGCCTCGGGCGCGACGCCGCCGAAGGCGGTGTCGTCACCGGCGATGACGCCGGCCACATGGGTGCCGTGGCCGTTCTTGTCGCTGGCGTCGCCGTCGTTGTCGGCGAAGTCGTACTGGTAGGCGATGCGGTCCTTGAAGAAGGGGTGCCTGGTGTCGATGCCGGTGTCGATGACGACGATGCGCACGCCCTTGCCGTCGATGCCCGCGAAGCGCGGGTCGGCACGCAGCTGATCCAGGCCGACGAGCTGCTCGTCCCAGCCCGACTGCTGTGCCGCCAACGTGGTGACGGTGCCGCCGCAGGCGCAGGCCGGCAGGCTGATGGAGGCGAGCGAGCCCGACAGGCTGAGCACGCTGGCGACAGACGGTGCCGTCTGGATCCAGCCGTCCTGGCCGATCTGCGCGATGCGGTAGTTGCCCGGGCGCAGGCCGTCGAAGCGGTAGCTGCCATTGGTGCCGGTGACGACGCTGCGCTCGGGGTTGTCGCCGCTGTTATCGAACAGGCCGTCTTCGTTGGCGTCGATGAAGATGGTCCAGCCGGCCAGGCCGGGCTCGCCGGCGTCGCGCATGCCGTCGCCGTCGGTGTCGTCGAACTGCACGCCTTCGATCGAGCCGAGCGTGACGAGGCCGAAGGCGACTGCCGTGGCCGTGTCGCCGATGGTGACGGTGACGTTCTGGAAGCCGGTGGCCGGTGCGGTGACGGCGGTGTTGGCCGGCGCCTGCAGCACCACGCGAACGCTGCCCGGGGACACATCGGCCAGCGTGTAGAGGCCTGTGGCGTTGGTGGTGGCGCTGATCTCGCCAGCGTCGAGCACGCCGTCGAGATCGACATCGACGAAGACGGTCATGCTGCCGATGCCGTTCTCGCCGGCGCCCTGGGTGCCGTCGCCGTCGAGGTCTTCGAAGACCAGGCCGGTGACGCTGCCGGTCTGCGAAGGGATGCGGGTGCTGGCATCAGGCGTGTCCGGGGCGGCTTCCTGGTTGCCGGCGTTGTCTCGCGCCACGCTGTAGAAGGCGTAGGTGTTGCCGGGCGTGCCTTCGTACTGCGCCTCGGTGTCGGTGGTCTGGTACTGCCAGAGTTCCCAGGCGCCAGCGTTGACCTTGACGTAGACCTCGTAGTCGCGCACGGCCGAGCCGTTGTCGTCATCGGTGCCGCTCCAGCTGACAGTGAACTGGTTGGTCTCGGTCACTTCGGCGAGCGCCGCAACGCTGCTGCTGGGCTTGCCGCGGTCGAGCGTGTTGAAGATCGGCGGTGTGTCGATCGGGCCTTCGCTGTCGAAGACGATGCGCGCCTCGGCGTCGATCACGGTGCCGGTGGGCACGGTGCGCTTGGCCTTGACGGTGTAATCGACGAAGCCGTCGCCGCGCCCGGTGTCGTTGTTGGGCAGCAGGAAGCCGCGGGTGGCGTCCACCGGCACGTCGCCGGTCTCCGGGTCGATCGAGGTGAAGGTCCAGGTGATGACGCCGGTGGCGGTGTTCACCAGCGCGCTCACGTCGACAAAGATGTTCTCTGGCGTGTCGCGCAGGTCCAGGCGGGTCGAGAAGGTCGATCGCGGCTGCACCGTGCCGTCCACGGTGGGGTCGACCACCGTGGCCGCAAAGCCGAAGCTGGCAACGCGGAAGCTGCGCGGGTCCAGATCAGGGTCGAGCGTCTGCGTGACCGTGACCACCTGGGCCGGGGCGGTAGCGTCCCTGGCGTTCTCGAAGCGGATCTTGTAGGCGAAGGTGTCGGTGGCTGCGATCCAGTTCTCTTCACCGGATCCATCGGGGCCGATGATGTCGTTGGGGTCGCGCGGCTGCACTGCGCAGGGCGAGTAGGTGATCGTCTTCTCTTCGCACTTCTTGCTATCCAGCGTGGTGCTGCTGCCGCCGCCCGGGCGGCAGTTGGGCGCCGCTTCCTGGATCTTCTTGAGCTTGGCGGGGGTGCACTTCTTGCAGTCCTCGGGCACCGGAAACAACGGCCAGCCCGACTGCGGCGCGATGAGTGCGCTGCCTTCGAGGCCGGCCGCGGCGGCCGGCATCACCAGCACCTTTTCGTACTCGGGCGACAGCGCGCTGGTCTGGAATTCGGCCACCGTCACGGCGCCCGCGGCGATCGAGGCGGTCTGCAATACCAGCGCGTTGGTGTCGACGCTCGGGTCGCTGTCCATGTTCCAGGCCAGCAGCGTGCGACCGCTGGCCACGGCCAGCGTGACGCCGGAGAAGGCGCCACTGACGCCCGTCGCCACCTGGGTGGCGGCGCCGAAACTGCTCCCGTTGAAGACGGCTGTGAAGAGCGAGTCCTGCGCGCCGGTGTCGTTGACCCAGGCGATGGTGACGTTGCCAGCGGCGTCTTGCGCGATCGCCAGGTCGCTCTCGCTGCCGGCGGTGAGCGTGTAGCGCACGGGGGCGGTGAAGCCGCTGCCGCTGTCGACCGAGAAGTACAGGTCGGTCTGCTCGCGCGCGGCCATCACATCGGCCATGGCCGAAGTGGTGGTCAGGCCGGCGGCCGAGGCATGCGACCAGACCGCCAGCCGCGAGCCGTTGCCCAGCACGGCGATCTCGCCCTCGCTGTTGAAACCCAGCGTGCCGTCGATCGCCGAGGCGCCGCTCCAGGCGCCGCCGGTCATCGCGTTGACCATGATGCGGTTGCCGATCTCGCCGGCCACCGCGTCGCCATCGCGCGCAAAGAGGCCGTAAATGGTGCCGCTGGCGCCACGCGCCAACTCCATCATCGAGTCACCGGCGCGGTTGCTGGTGGCGCCGCCGTCGATCAGGCCGCTGCCGTAGACGCTGGTCGTGCCGAGCGTGGCGACCGGGTCCCACTGCCAGACCAGATCATCCGGGCCAGCCGGGTTGATGCCGCCGCTGAGCACATCGAGGCTGCTGCCGCCGACCACGTTGCCGCTGGCCTGCCATTCGCCGTTGAGCAGCAC